>NZ_QVLZ01000031.1:0-79928 GCF_003435205.1 Bacteroides sp. AF32-8BH
CTAAAAGTTTGTTTATAAAGTCCATAATTGTAATTTATTAATTTGTTGATAATTTTTCGATAAACGCACCTTATGGTGTAGTTCCTATTCACTATTAAATCATTGTCTAATCATCATCCAAACAATCCAGCGGATTGGGGATTTTTGCTTTATAGGCGTTCGATACGTGCAGATAAATTGCCGTTGTTTTTATATCGGTATGTCCCATAAGTTCCTGTATGGTTCTTAGGTCTGTCCCTTGTTCCAGCAGGTGGGTGGCGAACGTGTGCCGGAGCATGTGCAGGTGTACCCGATGCTTTATTCCGGCTTTCCTTGCCGCTTCTTTCAATATCTTAACCAATGCGCTGGGCGAGTATTGTTCGCCTGCCTGTTCGCCCTCAAAAAGCCATTTTTGCGGTCTGTATTCCCGGTAGTAAGCCCTTAGTTCGTTGAGCAGCTTTTCCGACAGTAGGGAATACCTGCACTTCTTGCCTTTTCCGGCAATCCTGATTAGCATCCGTTCGCTGATGATGTCTTGGGGTGTCAGGTTCAGAAGTTCGCTTCGGCGTAGTCCGGCAGAGTAAATAAGAGAAATCATGCACCTGTGTTTCCGATTGGATAACTGTGCAAAGATGCTTTTCATTTCTTCCCGGCTTAATACTTCGGGCAATGCCTTGTACTCTTTTGCACGGGCTATCCCGCCATAATATTGCCGCTTGCCTTTCCGGACTTTCTCGTAATAGAACTTGATAGCGTTGATGCGCATGTTCTGCTGGGTGGCGGATATGTGCTTTTCCTTTACCATGTGGAGCATATAGCTGTTTATGTCCTCGACCGTCAGCAGGTCAAGGTCTTGCCCCTTGTGGTATTCCATGAAGTCGCTGAAATAGATTTTATAGGCTTTTATGGTGGAAAGGCTGTACCGCTTCTGTTCCAGCAGTTCGAGGTAGCCTCTCGGCAGTATGTATTCCCTTTTAGGTTTGGGATGCCGCACGTAAACCCGGCTGTAATCAATATAGGCGTGGGGCGAATAGCGGTCATAGAAATCCGGCAGTTTAAAAGCGGTGGCAGGTATGTAGGCAGAACTATTGCCTGTCTTTTCCACGTCCGTATCTTGGGCGAGCAGCAGGGCGACAGCCTGACTGTTTACATACTCTATCCGTATGTAGTCCGCACCGTTTCTTTCTTCCTTGTACAGAACGATGCTTCCTCTCTGTTTCTGAACCTTATCCATGTCGCTGAATTTTGCTTCGCTCCAAAGATAAGATAAAAATATCACTTTTTGAACATCTGTTCAAAAATAATAGAGGTTAAAAAAACAAAAGAGTATCAGGCTTTAAGCAGCGAATAGATATGGCGAAAATTTTCTGCCAGTTCGTCCACGTTCAGACCGTTCAGAAATGCTTGTTCGTATGACAGTCCTAAAAACATTTGCCGGAACAAGATAGCCGTTTTCTTCACGTCCGTGTTGCTCCTGATTTCCCCGCTTTCTTTTGCCTTCTGTATGACTTTCTCCCATAGGTCATAGTCTTGTCGGTAGATTTTCTCAATTTTCTGCCTGATACCCGGATAGTACATGCGCACTTGTGACAGGAAATGAAAGTAGTAGAAGTTAGGACTACAATCATGCGGGCTGCAATTATCGCCAATCAGTTCAACAATCCTTTTCATGGAAGCGGCTACTCCCGCCACGTATTGCCCGATGAACTCCGTCAACGTATCGGCAGGAGCGGCAAACTTGTTTTCCGGTTCGTGCATTTGCAACACGTATTTGTCCGCCACAGCCATGAATAAATCCAACTTGTGCGGAAAATAATAAACGATACCCGTTTTTGTCACCCCGCAGGCTTTGGCAAGCGTGATGATGCTTGCTTTCTCGTAGTTCATCCTGACAAATACGCCGAACGCTTTATCTATTACTTCTTCACGGTTAGTTATTATCATACACGTTTGTTTTTAATCGGTTACGAAGATACGGATTTTGTTTTAACCATTTGTACCCCAGTGCTTTTTTTTAGTGCAAGGTGCAAGTATATATTTATATATATAGCTTGCACCTTGCACTAACCCAAAAATATTTATTATCAGATATTTGCGAGTTTCAAAAGAAAGCCGTATCTTTGAACCCGAAAGTTAGGCAGACAAACAGCGGTCAAAGTTGGACAAGCCCAACATCTGAAAATCGTTACTGTTTCGTTACCTATTTGAAATTTTGAAAGCGAAGTAGCTGAAATATAAGCGGTTAGAGTTGTAGGTTCAAAACCCTGTCTCTCCGCTAGAAAGCAGCTTTTTGCTGCTTTCTGTTTTTATGGAGAGTTTTTTCTCTAGTTGGTAATTGTAAGGAGAGGTGCTCGAGTGGTTGAAGAGGCACGCCTGGAAAGCGTGTATACGCCAAAAGTGTATCACGAGTTCGAATCTCGTTCTCTCCGCATCATTTTTTTACATTTTAATATTAATGAACGACTGTTTTGACTTATCAAGGCAGCCGTTTGTTTTATATTGTTTTCGGGAATTCGGTTATTCCAATTCTTCAATAATCTTCTTTACATCTACCGGTTGTAATCGACCATATACCTTCTCGCCGATCATCACTACCGGAGCCAGTCCGCAGGCGCCTACACAACGCAGACAGTCTAATGAGAACTTTCCGTCCGGGGTAGTGTCACCGACTTCGATACCTAATACACGTTTGAACTCTTCCAGCAGTTTTTCTGAACCACGTACATAACAAGCTGTACCCATGCAAACAGAGATGGGATGTCTTCCTTTGGGAGTCATGGTAAAGAAAGTATAGAAAGTGACGACACCATACACTTTCGATACGGGAATTCCAAGTTTGGAAGCGATAATCCGTTGCGTTTCCTCGGGTAGATACCCTTGCAAATGCTGTGCCTCATGCAAAATATTGATAAGTTCGCCCGGTTTGTTTCCATGCTTGTCGCAGATCGTTTTGATTTGCTCTGCCATGTCACAGGCTAGTTTGATATCTGACATAATACTCTTCGTTTAAAGTTAATCCATAGATTTGTTGAAATAGTGCGTGTGCAATAGCGTTTCCGATATCTCGCCCAGTGGTTTGCCGAGATATTCTTCGTACAAGGTCTTGATGTACGGATTCTCGTGCGATTTGCGCAAAGGTTTGTTGGTGTCTTCGCGGTAGAGTGCGTTGGCGCGTGCATACAATATTTCCGAGTTGCCGTGATGCAACGGCTGTCCGCCTCCTCCGATGCAACCTCCGGGGCAAGCCATAATTTCGATTACATGATATTCGTTGTGCCCGTTTCGTATATCTTCCAGTAGATGGCGGGCGTTGCCTAGTCCGTGTGCGATGCCTACTTTTAATTCAAATCCGTTTAGGTTGATGGTAGCACGCCGGACACCGTTAAGTCCGCGTACTTGTTCGAAGTTTACATTTTTCAGAGATTCTCCGGTATAGATTTCATAAACAGAACGGAGGGCGGCTTCCATTACACCACCTGTTGTACCGAAAATAACGCCGGCACCGGTCGACTCACCCATAGGATTGTCAAACGGGCTGTCCAGTACCAGCGGGAAGCCGATATTGGCGCGTTTAATCAGTCGTGCCAGTTCGCGGGTGGAAATAGAATAATCTACGTCGGGAATACCGTTCACTTTAAATTCATCGCGGGCACATTCATACTTCTTTGCCAGACAGGGCATGATGGATACGACTACCAGCTTTTCTCTGGGAATTCCCATCTTTTCCGCCCAATAGGATTTGGCGATAGAACCGAACATCTGTTGCGGTGAACGGGCGGTGGATGGAATGTCCAGCATATCCGGGAAGTGATGTTCGAAGAAGTTCACCCATGCCGGACAGCAGGAGGTCAGGATAGGTAACCGTACGGACTTATCTCCGTTGAGATAGCGCGTCAGACGGTTTAGTATTTCCGATCCTTCTTCCATGATGGTGAGGTCGGCGGCAAAGTCAGTATCGAATACATAGTCGAATCCCAGTTCACGCAGGGCATAAACCATTTTTCCGGTTACCAGTGTGCCGGGAGGAAAACCGAATTCTTCGCCCAGGGCAGCACGTACGGCAGGGGCTGTTTGCACAATCACCACTTTATCCGGGTTAGCTAAGTCGTCGAGCAGGCGGTTCGTATAATCGCGTTCGGTCAGTGCACCCACCGGACAGACAGCTACGCATTGTCCGCAATAGGTACATTCGCTTTCCGTCATCATCCGGTCAAAGGCAGGGGCTATCGTCGTGTTGAATCCGCGACGGATGGCACCGAGCGCACCGACTGTCTGAACATCGTTGCAGACACTTTCGCAGCGGCGACAGAAAATACATTTATCCATGTTGCGCACGATGGAGGCAGTGATTTCCCGCTTGCGAGGAGAGAGCTCGCCTCCATTGAAAGGCATTTCGCGGATATTAAAGCGTAGCGCTAATGTCTGAAGTTCACAATTGCCACATTTGGGGCAGGTGAGACAGTCGTTGGGATGATCCGACAGGATAAGTTCGGCTACCACTTTGCGTGCGTTCATCACACGTAGCGTACTGGTTTTTACTACCATTCCTTCTGTGCAACGGGTAGCGCAGGCAGGAGCCAGATTGCGGCGTCCCATCACTTCGACCACGCAGATGCGACAGGAAGCAGGATTGTTCTTTATGCAGGTGCCTTTCAGGTCGATGTGACACAAAGTAGGTATGTTGATGCCGATTTTCGTGGCAGCTTCAAGGATGGTACTTCCTTCGGGGACGGTAATGAAATGACCGTCTATCTGGAGGGTGATTTGTTTATCTTCCATAGTAATCGATTTTAGCAGACAAGAATAGCGTTGAATTTGCAGCGTGCCATACACATGCCGCATTTGATACATTTATCGGGAGCAATGACATGTGGCTTACGCACCAGTCCGCTGATAGCATCCGCCGGACAGTTTTTGGCGCATAGATGACAACCAATGCAACGTTCCGGACTGATGGTATATGTTAATAGTGATTTACATTGCTTGGCGCGACAAGTCTTATCCCGCACGTGCTCCATATATTCATCGTAGAAGTTATCCAATGTGGATAAAACGGGATTCGGAGAGGTTTGTCCCAGTCCGCAGAGGGCCGTATCTTTGATGACTTGTCCCAAAGTGGCAAGTGTGTCCAGGTCTTTTTCTGTGCCTTTTCCTTCCGTAATCTTGTTCAGTAGTTCCAGCAGACGTTTGTTTCCAATGCGGCAAGGTGTGCATTTCCCGCAGGACTCTTCCACTGTAAAATCCAGATAAAAGCGGGCTACGGATACCATGCAGTCGTCCTCATCCATGACAATCATCCCTCCTGAACCCATCATGGAACCGGTCGAGAGAAGGTTGTCAAAGTCAATGGGAGTGTCCAGATGTTTTTCTGTCAGACAGCCGCCTGACGGTCCTCCTGTTTGTACAGCTTTGAACTTCTTTCCGCCTTTGATGCCTCCTCCGATTTCGTAGATTACTTCCCGAAGAGTAGTTCCCATCGGCACTTCGATCAGTCCGACATTATTAATCTTTCCGGCAAGAGCAAACACTTTGGTTCCTTTGGAACGTTCTGTGCCAATCGTTGCAAACCAGTCGGCTCCTTTGGTTAGAATAATGGGAATATTGGCAAGCGTTTCCACATTATTTACATTGGTTGGTTTTCCCAGATAACCGGATTCGGCAGGGAAGGGAGGTTTCAGAGTCGGCTCTCCCCGTTTTCCTTCCATCGAATGAATAAGGGCAGTTTCTTCTCCGCAGACAAAAGCTCCGGCTCCGTATCGTATTTCTATGTCGAAACTGAAATCTGTTCCTAAGATATGATCTCCTAGTAATCCGTATTCGCGTGCCTGATTGATAGCTGTTTTCAGTCGGTTGATAGCTAACGGATATTCGGCACGGATATATACTAATCCTTTGGTGGAACCAATGGAATAACCGCAGACACACATCGCTTCTACAATCGAATGTGGGTCGCCCTCCATAATGGAACGGTCCATGAATGCACCGGGATCTCCTTCGTCGGCGTTACAAACCACGTATTTGACATCTGACTGTTGCTTGTTGGCAAATTCCCATTTCAGTCCCGTCGGGAAACCGCCACCACCACGTCCGCGAAGTCCCGAACGTTTGATAATATCAATAACGTCCGTCGGCTGTTTGTTAAGCAGGCAATCGGCCAATGCAAAGTATCCTTCACGGGCGATATACTCTTCAATATTTTCGGGATCGATAAAACCACAGTTACGCAATGCGATGCGAAGTTGTTTCCGGTAGAAATCCATGTGCTTGGAGTCGCTGACGGTATGTTCCGTTTTAGGATCTACATACAGCAACCGTTCGATTCTTCGTCCTCCGATGATATGCTCGTTGATGATTTCTTCCGCATCTTCGGGAGTGACTTGGGTGTAAAAGGTATTATCGGGGATGATTTTCACGATAGGACCTTTTTCACAGAAGCCGAAACAGCCTACGGTGATGACTTCTACTTTATCGGTGATTTCGTTCTTTTTGATGGCTTTTAGAAGATTGTCTGTAATATCCTGGCTGGAAGATGCCTTACAGCCTGTACCACCGCAGATCAGAATCTGAAGATGTTGCGCACCGGATGCCAGTCCGTAACACTTTTCAGTCACCTTTTCATTGCTTTCTTCGCGCAATGAAAGATTGTGCTTTGCTCTCTTCCTGATTGTTGCCAAATCATGGATAGATAAAATTTTCATAAGTATCAGAATTGTTAGTCGGTTTTTTGCAAATATAATTCTTTGTTTGAAATAACAGCGTAGTCTCGTACAAATAAAATTGATCTTCGACGGAGGATTTAGGTAAATAAATCTCTATCTTCGTATTTAATAGGTATCAAACCTAAAAAATATAACTGAAGTATGAGACGAATTTTACTTGGACTATGTTTTCTATCTTTTCTGAACATTGCATCCGGACAAGAGATTCCTTTGCCGGAAAAGATGCCGCAGACACATCCGCGGGTACTGACTACTCCGGCGGGAAAGCAGGAAACATGGAAGCTGATTAAAAAAGAAGAATGGGCGAAAGATGTTTTCAATAAATTGAAGGAACGGACGGAAGTATATACGAACCTGACGGATGCTCAACCGGCGTGGTTGCTGTCTCGTTTGGCAATGTACTGGAAGTCTCATGCCACGGAAGTATATGTGAAAGGTGAAACGTTCGACCATGCAGGTGGTGAAAGAGCTCCTTATCCCACTGTGCGCTACACGGGAACCCGTGGCACAGCTGCTACCCACGGCCGTCCCAAATTGGCGGATGTCGTTCCTTATGATGATGAGGACGGGAATGTCACTTTCTGCAATAATGCACTTCCCGACCGTCCTATGGAGAGTGTACACCCATCCAAAACAGGCCGGAATATTGAAAGCCTGAACTGCGAAATCCTGGGAATTGCCCGTGATGCCGCTTTCCTTTATTGGATGACGGATGAAGAGAAATTCGCTAAACTTGCCGCAGGGGTCTTTGATACATATATGACAGGCATTTATTATAGAAACGTGCCCATCGACCTGAATCACGGCCATCAGCAAACATTGGTAGGATTGACTTCTTTCGAAGTAATCCATGAAGACGCACTCCATATCGCTGTCCCTTTATACGATTTTCTATATAATTACCTAAAGGCCAATTACCCGGATAAAATGGAAATCTACGCCGGAGCTTTTAAGAAATGGGCGGATAATATCATTGCGAACGGTGTACCTCATAACAACTGGAATTTGCTACAGGCACGGTTTGTTATGAATGTCGGATTGGTATTGGAAGACAATAAAGAATATGCCGACGGAAAAGGACGTGAATATTATATCGACTATGTGATGAACCGTTCCAGCATCCGCCAGTGGAGTCTGACGCGATTGGCAGATTATGGTTTCGATATAAATACGGGAATTTGGGCAGAATGTCCGGGATATAGCAGCGTGGTAATCAATGATTATGCCAATTTCGTGAATCAGTTTGATACGAATCTGCAATATGATTTGGTGAAAGCAATGCCTGTATTGTCGAAAGCGGTAGCAACCACTCCCCAATATCTGTTTCCCAACCGTATGATTTGTGGCTTTGGAGATACGCATCCGGGATATTTGAGTACGAATTTCTTTATCCGTATGATACAGAATGCACAGGCGAACGGGAAGAAAGAACAGGAAAACTATTTCACGGCTTTATTGAAATGCCTGAACCCGGATTTGGGAAATGATAAAACAGAAAAGAAGAATGTGCGTGTATCTGTCAATTCTTTCTTTGAAGATAAACCGCTGGCGCTAAATCCCAAAGTGCAGCCGGGAAAGATAGAAGATTATGTTTCTCCTTTGTTTTATGCTCCCAATGTGTCATGGCTGGTACAGCGCAACGGTATGCATCCGCGCAACAGTTTGATGATTTCGTTGAATGGCAGTGAAGGGAATCACATGCACGCTAACGGCATTTCGATGGAACTTTACGGAAAAGGATACGTATTGGGTCCGGATGCAGGTATCGGGCTTTTCCTGTATAGCGGACTGGATTATGCGGAATATTATTCTCAATTCCCCAGTCATAATACAGTTTGTGTGGATGGAATATCGAGCTATCCGGTGATGAAAAGTAACCATTCTTTTGATTTGCTTTCCTGTTTCCCGGCATCAGCGGAACCGGGCAAAGCATTTACGTCCGTTACTTACAGTAACCTTTATTTCCGTGAACCGGAAAGCAGGGCGGATCAGACCCGTATGATGAGTATTGTCACTACTGGGGCGGAGACGGGGTATTATGTCGATGTATTCCGCAGCCGGAAAGAGAAAGGAGGCGATAAGATGCACGATTACTTCTATCACAACCTTGGGCAGACTTTGACATTGACGGCAGCAGATGGCAGCGACCTGAATCTCCAGCCTACGGAAGAACTCGCCTTTGCAGGCGCACATCTTTACGCTTATTCCTATTTATATGATAAGAAAGTGGCTGCGACCAATAAGGATGTCAAGGCAACTTTCACCATAGATATGAAAGATAAGGACGGCGATGATATATACATGAATCTTTGGATGAAAGGCGAACCGGATCGTGAAGTCTTTACGGCTTTGGCGCCAATGACCGAAGGGCTAAGCCGTACACCGAATATGCCCTATAATATAAAGGAGCAGCCGACGCTGACATTTGTTGCCCGTCAGCATGGAGAAGCTTGGAATCGTCCTTTTGTCTCGATATATGAACCGAGTACGAAAAAGGAACCGTCTGCTATTCAGTCTGTTTCTTATTTTGATGCAGAAGGAGCAGGTTTGGAAGATTTTGCCGGAATCTGTGTGAAAAGCAAAAATGGACGTATAGATCATATCTTCTCTCTATCCGATGCTGCACAAACCGCTACTTATCAAGGAATGAAAGTGAAAGCGGATTATGCTGTTATCAGCAATGAATATGCAGGAAACCGGACGTTGTTTTTAGGGAATGGAACCCAATTGGTTGCACCCGGGGTAATGATTCAGACCGACAATGCCGCTAATGTATTGCTCGAAAAGAAAGAAGGGAAATGGTATATTATTTCTTCTGCTCCCTGTACGGTTGTTATCGGCGATAAGAAGATAAAATCCGATGCTGCGTCGGAGCCTATGTTGTTGCGTATCTGATGTTTCATTGGTAATAAAGAAAAATTGTATATCTTATCCGTAGTATGGTATATTATGGCCTAAGATGGAAATTGTTGCAATAAAAAACAAAAAAAGCGTGTTTAAACGTTTTTAATACTATATTTTTTCTAATTTTGTGGCTTTCTGTCCAAGTAGTATATAAAATGGACAGTAAGCCCTTTTTTTGTGGGTAAATATTTAGTGGGAAATATTTAGTGGGAAATAAATGATGGTATATGTGATGAGAAATGGTCGCAGGGTAATAGCTGCGTTATCATTTCTGTTATTATGTTGTGGTGTACATGTGCACGCACAACGGGTGGCTGTAAAGACAAATGCATTGGGTTGGCTGACCGCCAGTCCGAATGTAGAAGCAGAATTTGTATTGGGTAGTCATGTCTCCTTAAACATGGGGATTGCTGCGAACCCAATCAGTACAGACAACTTTAAAACGACTTTCACGCATTTTCAGCCTGAAGTTCGTTACTGGCTAAATCGTCCGATGGTGAGTCATTTTCTTGGAATCACCGCTTTCGTGAATAATTTTGATATGATGGTAAAAGATGTGCATCACAAAGGCGATGCATACGCCGCCGGTTTGACCTATGGATACGCATGGGTGCTGGGCGATCATTGGAACATCGAAGCAACTGCCGGAGTGGGTGTGTTGCGCTACCGTCAGTTTAAGTATGATAAGGGTACTCCGAAACCGGGTGCGGTCAACGATAGTAAGACCACCATTGCACCTGTCAAACTGGGGGTATCCTTTGTTTATATTATTCGATAACGAACATTAGCTAGTCAGAAAAGAGAATGAAAATCAATTTGAAACGTGATAGATTAACAGGTATACTTCTCGTGGCGATGATGTTCGTCGGTATGAATGTATCCGCCCAACGGATCCGCGTGCAGGGGCATATCACAAACCCGCAGGGAAAAAGTGTTCCGAATGTAAATGTGTTGAATCCGGTCAATGACGAACGTATAGAAATGTCCGACGAGGATGGTCGTTACAGTGTCTTGGTTGAGAAAAACGGCTCGTTGAAGTTTACATGTGTCGGTTATGAGGACAAAACAGTGAAGGTGGCAGGAAAGCAGATTTTGAATGTAGTATTGAAAGATGCCGTCATCGAACTGGACGAAGTAACGATTACTTCCAAAGTGAAGGACAAAGTGATTCCGGAACCTACGGACATCGAAATCAAAGGTAATTATTTCCATCTGAAAACTCGTGTCCCGGTGCCTAAGGAGATGTTTAACTCACATCGTCGCTTGGTATTGCAGCCTTCCATTTATGATGTGACACTGAAAAAGCGTCTGTTGATGCGTCCTGTTGTATTCGACGGGGATACTTATAATACAACGCAAAATCGAATGTACGATTATGATATGGATAAAGATCCTTTGCACGATTATATCCGTGTGAAAACTACTTCTTCACGCAAGGGGGATATTATTGCTTACCATGATTCTATCTATATAGAATATCTGCAACATGACTACCGTGCAGATGTGCATCTGGCGATGGAAAATTACCGGAATATCATTTATCGTGACTCTTTCTCCATTGCACGCGGAACGGTCAACCCGCTTCGCTTCTTGGAGTATAAATTCTCCGCTTTCAGCCTGACGGACGAGAAATACCTTCCGAAACCCGTGATGCAGTTGCGGGATACGAAAGGTGAGGTAAACTTAACCTTCCTGGTAGGTAAAGCCGACCTGGATGATAAGAATCCACAAAATCAGGTGGAACTGAACCGATTGAATCAGGAATTGCGTGGTATTGAGACGAACCCGGATGCCTCTTTGAAGAGTTTTCATATTACGGGGGTGGCTTCGCCGGACGGTTCTTACGCGACGAATCTTCGTCTGGCAAAATTGCGTACGGATAAAGCCCTGGAACGTATACTGGCACAACTGGACCCGGAAACACGTAAACTGTTGGAGGTGAAATCGGATGCATCGGTTGCCTCCTGGAAGGAGGTAGCTGAATTGCTGAAAAAAAACTCCAAGCCGGAACTGGCTAAAGAAGTAGAGGACTTAATCAAACAATATGCAGCTACTCCTTACCGGTTGAATGGGGTCTTGAAATCGAAACCTTTCTACAAGGAACTTGCGGCTACTTATCTGCCTAAATTGAGAAAGGTGCAATATACGTATGGTTATTCAATCTTCCGTTCCTTGACAGACGACGAGATTAGAGAACTTTACAGAAAGAATCCGAAGCAACTGACCCGTTTCGAATATTACCGTATGATTACGACAGCAAAAACTCCCGACGAAAGGGAAAAGTATTGCAGGGAAGCTCTTGAACTTTATGATAACTTTACGTATGCAGCCAATGAACTGGCAGTGGCAACGATACAGAAAGATACTCCGGATTCACGTATTCTCGAACCGTTTGTCAGTAAATCGGCACCGGCGGAGTTATTGTCCAATCAGGCTATTGCCTTGCTGCATGAAGGGAAATATACAAAAGCAGATTCAGTCTTGACCTTGGTTCCCGAAGAAGCGGTTTCTGAAGATTTGCAGGCCATTGTTCAGGCATTGGCCGGTTATTATAATGATGCTTTCGAAAAGGTGGCGGCTACCAGCCCTTTCAATGAGGTGGTGATGCTGCTGGCAATGAAGAAGAATCAGGAAGCATGGGATAAGATTTCTACCATAGATGTAGAGACCGCCCGCGAATATTATATAAAAGCGATTGCCGCCAACCGCCTGGAGAAAATAGGTGATGCGATTATGAGCATTGAGAAGGCCCTTGAACTTGATCCTTCCTTATTGGAAGTAGCGAAGGTGGATGGTGATATTATTGACTTGCTGCCGGAAGAGCAGAAAATTAAATAATGATATATACAACAAGAGTAAACGATGAATATCTTCAGAATCAACAATAAATATGTGGTAGTGGCAATCTTCCTGATGCTTGCTGTTACCTTACAGGCACAGGATTATGGTGCATTGCAATATATGTTACAGAAACGGCCTGCAAATGAAAAGTTCGAGAGCAATAAATTCAATGAACATCTCTTTTTCTCTGCCGGAATAGGGCCATACAGCTTGTTAACAAGTGGAGATAGTCAGGATGGAATGGGAATGACTGCCCATCTCTTTATGGGAAAGTGGATTACTCCGGTTCATGGACTTCGGATAGGGGTGAATTTGGGTTATCTGCCGTCGAGTATCTACGATTCTAAAATAAAAAAGGGTGGCGGCAGCCTGGACTATCTGTTGAATATGTCCTCCCTGGCATACGGATACAATGCAAACCGTTGTTTTGAGTTAGTAGGGATTGCAGGTATAGAAGCCGGTTATTCTAAGGTGGGCGACAATAGCGATCGTTCCGAAAAGTATCCGGATTTGAAAGGCGGCGGTCAGCTTTATTACGGCGCTCATCTCGGTTTACAGGGAAATGTACGTCTTTCTTCTACATTGGATTTGTTTGTAGAACCGCGGATCGGATGGTATAATGACGGTTTTGCGTATACGGAAAGTTGGAGAAACTATAAAATGGCTGGTTCGGTTCTGGTAGGTCTGACCTATATGCCTGCTGCTCCGATGGGAACTAAGATTCATTTCGATGATTTCGATAAAAGTTCCTTCCTGAATCATATGTTTATCTCTTTATCTGGTGGTATCAGTACACTGAAAGTTCCGGGAATCAAGAATACGATTAAAGGATTAGGTCCCCAGTTCTCTGCCGGAATCGGTAAATGGTTCAGTCCTTCTTCCGGTCTGCGTTTGTCCGGGACGGTTGGACTTTCAGACACCCCTTCGGGCAGTGCAAGCGGCTACTTTAAACATGTCGATCTGCATGCGGACTATCTGTTGAATATCAATAATGTTCTTTGGGGATATGATGAAGACAGAATATTTAGTCTGATCGGTATTGCCGGAGTTAACCTGGCAGGTACGAAAGGAGTGGATAAAACCGCCAAGTATGCTCCGGGAATAGGAGTCGGTGTGCAAGGAAGTTTCCGTATCAACCGTTCTGTGGATTTATTTATAGAACCTCGCTTCAATGTGTATAATAAGAAATATGCAGGAGGTTGCGGAGTAGGTGGCAATACGGATCAGCTCGGAGAGTTGAATTTTGGTTTGACTTATCATACGATTGACCGTGCGGCACGTCCGAAGAACGGATTCTCAAGCAATCACATCGCAGACAATCTGTTTATGACTTCGGGAATCGGTGTGCAAATGTTCCTGAATAAGACGAATCTTGAAAACCTTGGTTCTTTAGGTCCGCAGGCTTCTGTCTCTATCGGTAAGTGGTTGAGCCCTTATTCCGGTTTGCGCCTGGTGGGTACGGGTGGATTCTTTACGAACTATGTAGTTCCGGGAAGTGTTAAAGCGGGCAAACTTAGACATGCCAGCGTCAGTGGTGGTCTTGATTACTTGTGGAACATAACGTCTACCATGAGTGGATATAATCCCGATCGTATCTTTGATTTAATAGGTTCGGTAGGTGTCAACCTTGCTTATACTTCCAAATCAGACCATAAGTTCCAACCGGGTATTAATGCAGGCATACAGGGATTATGGCATGTGAATGATTTTCTCGGTTTGTACATTGAACCGCAGATTCGCTTGTATGGAGATAAATTCATTGAAGGTAATCTGGGCTTTATGCAGAAAGACGTAATGGTAGGAGTCAATGCAGGTTTCCACTATCGCTTTGTTCCTTATTCAAAAGCAGCCAATCGCAGCGTGTTTGGTCAGGATGACAAGCGTTACTTCATCTCCGGTGCACTTGGATTGGGTAGCTTGCTCGTAGCCAACAAAGATTTGGTGAAGAATGCAGGTGTAGAAGCAAAAGGAAGCATAGGTAAATGGTACACTCCGTTATCTGCATGGCGGGTAAATGGAACAATTATGTACAAGGCCAAAACGTCGTCGAAGATGAATCTTCATTATGCCGGTTTGGGTATGGATTATATGATGAGTCTGGCCACATTGGCAAAAGGATACAGCCCCGACCATGTGATAGATGTTGTTCCTTTTGTGGGAGTTACGGCCGGACTGGTACGCCGTTACGGTAAGTTCCGAGCAGTGCCGGGACTGGATGCCGGTGTGCAGGTAAAGCTGAAAGTGGCTTCTTCTTTGTATCTGTATGCCGAACCTAAAGTCGGTATCCGTACCGATACATACGATGGCTCCGAACAGGGAAGACCTGACCGCGTAGCTTCCATGGTAGGTGGATTATTGTACAGATTCAAGATGCCTACTTTCCAATAAGAAGAAAAATAAGAAATCGAATAAAAAGGGTTGCGCAATACCGGATTAGTGATTGTGCAACCCTTTTTGTATTCCATTTCCAAGAAATTACGGTTACATAAACGTTACATTAATATTACTTCCATTTCTACCTGATAATGAATAAAATGAATCTTTAGAATTCATTTTCTCCCTTGCTATTCTCCTCTACTTTTGCTCCAGAAATTAAAACGAAAACGTATGAAAACGATTACTGAAGCAATATCGAAACAAAGTTCAAACAGAAGATTAGCCGATTTCCTCTTTATTCTATGGGCAGGTGGAGCAGCCCTTCTTTCTTACTCACTGGTTTATACATTGCGCAAACCTTTCACAGCTGCTACTTTTGACGGGATAGAAGCATTCGGCTTTGATT
Source organism: Bacteroides sp. AF32-8BH (assembly GCF_003435205.1). Lineage (NCBI taxonomy): Bacteria > Pseudomonadati > Bacteroidota > Bacteroidia > Bacteroidales > Bacteroidaceae > Bacteroides > Bacteroides sp. AF32-8BH. The sequence continues at coordinate 15,226 of NZ_QVLZ01000031.1, forward strand.
ATAAAGTACTGGTTACTATCATTCAGATAGCAGGTTATCTGATAGCCAAGTTTATAGGTATCAAGTTGATTTCCGAATTGAAGAGAGAGAATCGCCTGAAGTTTATACTCGTTTCCATTGCCGTAGCGGAATTGTCATTGGTTGCGTTCGGAGCACTTCCCACTCCTTATAATATGTTTGCCATGTTCTTCAATGGATTGTCATTGGGCTGTATGTGGGGAGTTATTTTCAGTTTTATCGAAGGTCGCCGCACTACGGATATTTTGGCCAGTCTTTTAGGAATCAGTATTGTTATCAGTTCGGGAACGGCAAAATCCATCGGATTGTTCGTTATGAATACATTGAACGTCAGCGAATTTTGGATGCCGGCACTTATCGGTGCTTTTGCACTTCCTTTATTGGCTCTTTTGGGATATAGCTTAACCCGTTTGCCACAACCTACGGCACAAGATATAGAACAAAAAAGTAGTCGTGTAACTCTGAATGGCAAGCAACGGAAAGAACTGTTCATCGACTTTATGCCATTTCTTGTATTATTGTTTGTAGCTAACCTAATGTTGGTAGTGCTTAGAGATATTAAGGAAGATTTCCTGGTGAAGATTATTGATATGAACGGACAGTCCTCATGGATGTTTGCGCAGGTAGATACAGTCGTTACATTAATAATTCTGGCGTTATTCGGAGCGATGGCCTTTGTGAAAAGTAACATAAAAGTTTTGGTTGCCCTGCTGGGATTGGTCGTACTTGGGACAGCCACCATGAGTTTTATATCTTTCAATTATGATTCTCTGCAATTGGATGCAATCACCTGGCTGTTTGTCCAAAGTCTCTGTCTGTATATTGCCTACCTCTGTTTTCAAAGCATTTTTTTCGACCGCTTCATCGCTTGTTTCAAGATAAAAGGAAATGTCGGTTTCTTCATTGTGACCATTGATTTTATCGGATATACGGGAACTGTACTTGTCTTGATGTTCAAAGAATTTGCCCATGCAGACATAAACTGGTTGGAATTTTATAATATATTATCCGGTTACGTAGGACTGATCTGTACGGTTGCTTTCACCTGCTCCATGATTTACCTGATACAGCGCTATAAAAAAGAGAAACAACTGAAGAAAGCGAAAGAAGCCGAAATGAGCAACGGGATAAAATTTACGGGAGAAGGTATGGAGCCAACTACTTTTTCACAAATTTGATAAAAGGTGGACGATGAAAATAATAGGACTATATTTGAAATTCTCCTTCCTTCTATCTCTAATACTAACGACTTCCCGGATAACGGCACAGAATCTGCCCGATGGCATACAATATAAAATCACCGGGCGTCTATTAATGGATGGAGGAGTGTATCTGAAGAATCCGAATAACTTTGGCAACGGCACGGAATTTAATGACCTTCGCATCGGTGTAAAAGCTACCTATCAGAACTGGGGAATGAAACTGGAAATGGGATATGCCGGAAACAAAGTAGCCATCAAAGATGCTTTTGCCACCTATTCCTATAAGAATAGTTCCATTCAGATAGGACAATTCTATGAGCCATTCAGTCTCGATATGATTTGTAGTACATTTGATCTTCGCTTCAACCAATCTCCGGGAGCTGTGCTGGCATTGACAAATAGCCGACGTATGGGAGTAGCCTATTCCTATCGTACCCAATATTACTATCTGTGTGGCGGATTCTTTACCGATAATGATTTGAGCAACCTGAAAAACGCATCGCAAGGATATGCCATTGACGGACGTTTGGTTTACCGTCCACTTTATGAGCAAGCGAAACTGATACATATAGGATTAGCAGCTATCCATCGTACACCGGACGGCACGCTTCCCGAAGATGAGAACAGGAATACGTTTACTTATAAATCTCCGGGCGTGAGCACGATTGATAATCGTACATTAATACAAGCAGATGTAGATCATGCAGCATCCCAATTTAAAATAGGAACCGAACTGCTAATTTACTATCATAAATTCTTTCTTCAGGGTGAATACATCCGCGCCCATGTAAAACGGGAAAAGGGTTTTGAGAACTATACGGCACAAGGAGCTTATCTGCAATGTTCCTGGCTATTGTTGGGACAGAATTATCTGTATGACGAAGAAGTAGCCTGTCCCGGAAGACCGGAAGGAAAAGCACTCGAACTATGTGCCCGTTTCAATTATCTCTCTCTGAATGATGCCGGAATAAAAGGCGGAACACAGAAAGACCTCTCCTTCGGATTGAATTACTATATCAATAAACACATTGCTGTCAAATTGAATTATAGCTACTTCATCCCCGGCTCGCATATCAAAGAGATCGAAAGCACAAACTTTAGTGTAGTACAGGGACGTTTTCAATTCATATTCTAGTACTTGGCAGTTCCGTTCGAATAAAGCTATAATAAAGAATAGGAAGGTGTATTGTATACTAGTTTTACTAAATGTTTCAAAGACATATCGAGAGCACTGCCGACTCAATATGCAGAACCGTATGTAAAAAGTAAAAAATAAGAAGACAGAAAAAACTGGAATGTTCTAGGTAAATCTCCTTTATTGTTCGTAATAGACAATAAAGGAGATTTTTTGCATTGGTTATTTTTTCTATAGTTTCTGTTACCAGTTTGCCAACCTGGGTGGAATAGAAAGTATAGTTTTAGAAAGAACTTCAATAAACAGAATAATTAAAATATAACATAGTTTAGTGATATGAATATAGTAGGAGTTTTATCAGGTAAAAGAAAATGTTTGTTAGCAATAGCTATTGCATTTTCGACATTCGGGAATGCCCAATTAGTAACCTATCCGGAAGGATTGAACACTGGTATGCCACATAATGATGATTATACAGTCAAAGTACGTGAAGCAGGCGGTGAATGGAAAGATGTATTCGAATATGAAGTCCAAGTAGATATGGATCGGGTACAATCTGCTTCAATGGTACAGTTTGATATAGGCAGTCCCGTAGAAGTGATGGTGAAAAAGAACAATGGCACCATTCAGGATGTGAAAATCCGTCCGTTAGCAATAGGTATACAACATACGGTAAACCACAATGCTATCTTTTTTACACTCACTAGACCTCAATGCCTGTCGATTGAGTTTAACGGTGATCGTTTGCATAATCTTCATTTGTTTGCTAATCCTTTGGAAACAGAAACTTATACTGAAAGCAGTGACAAAGTAATGTATTTCGGACCGGGTGTCCATCGTCCGAAAGATTTGCCGAACACACAGATACAGATTCCTTCCAATACTACTGTTTATTTAGCTCCCGGAGCTGTTGTAAAAGCTAAATTATTGATTGACAAAGCTGAAAATGTACGCATTGTCGGGCGTGGTATTCTCGACCATCCGATCCGTGGAATAGAAGTTACTCATTCTAAAAATATATGGATTGACGGTATTACAGTTATAAATCCAGATCACTATACAGTATTTGGTGGTGAGTCTACAGGGTTGACCATCAATAATTTAAAGTCTTTTAGTTGTAAAGGATGGAGTGATGGCATAGATCTGATGTGTTGCAGTGACGTATTAATAGACAATGTTTTTATGCGGAACAGTGATGATTGTATTGCCATCTATGCCCATCGCTGGAACTATTACGGAGGAAGTCGTAACGTGACTTTACAGAATTCAATCCTTTGGGCGGATATTGCTCATCCGATCAACATTGGAGGACACGGTAACCCGGACGATAAGGCTGGAGAGATTCTTGAGAATATAACTGTCCGTAATGTCGATATTCTGGAACATGATGAAGATGATCTTCTTTATCAGGGCTGTATGGCAGTGGATTGCGGTGATAAAAACTTGGTACGCAAGGCATTATTTGAGGATATCCGTGTAGAGAATATCCAGGAGGGAAGATTGTTTCATATTAATGTTCGTTTCAATTCAAAGTATGATAAGCAACCCGGCCGGGGAATTGAAGATATTATTTTTCGGAATATCATTTATAATGGAGTAGGGGAGAATCCATCTCTATTGAAAGGGTTTGATAAAGAACGTTCCGTCAAGAATATCATCTTCGATAATGTGATTATCAACGGCATGAAGATGAAAAATATAGATGATTTTATCACGAATGAATACATAAAGAATATCACAGTCAAATAGCATAATCTGGTATATGAAGTATGAATGGAAAAATCTCTTTGTATTAGGTGCAAACTTCTTTTCTTCTAATATCAAACTTTCTTTAGGTTAAACATAAACTATAAATGCAAGTTTCATTTATATAATTAGAACTTGCAATTATATAAATGAAACTTTCGTTTTTATAATCAAAGCTTGCAATTATAGATTTCTATTAGATAAGAGTAACTTTAGTATTAGAAGGAAAGAACTTTGCAATAGGAAGATAATAACTTATCTATTAATAGATGAGAGCAAAGCTGCACTGGAATCAGAATTAAGGAGTCTGGAAGAGAACCATGAGTATAAATACAAGAGTTTTATTCCCGGGTTTATGCTAATCAAAGTAAATGTTTCATTCACTTTGAACTCCTTTTTATTACTAAATACTATCTTTGCTTATCACTTGTATAAAAAACGAATCGCACTATGATTAACAAAATTATATGGATTATTGGGATTGTATGGATTGGGAATATTCAAAATGGAGTGCAAGCGCAACGACGTAACTTTATCCATCCCGGAATCACCTATACCCAAGGTGATTTAGACCGGATGAAAGCTATGGTCAAGGCGAAACATGAGCCTTATTATTCTACTTTTCTGAAATTAAAGGAATCTCCCTATTCTTCACTCAATACGCAAGTTATCAATCGGGGAAAACAAATCAGAGAAGGACGTTTTAATGCTACTATCGGAGTAGATGGCAGGCGGGCACATGACTTAGCATTGCTTTGGCATCTGACGGGCGATGAGGCTTATGCCCGTAAAGCGGTCGAATATCTGAATGCTAATTCTTATTATACCAATACAAGTAGTCGTGGAACAGGACCATTAGATAACGGAAAGATTTACCTTTTAATTGATGCCGCCGAATTAATGCGTGATTATTCCGGTTGGAAAGTAGAAGACCAGCAACGTTTTAAAAATATGTTGGTCTATCCTGGATATAGCAATACGGAAGATTTCTCTTCCAAATATGCAAATTACTGGGATGATTCAAAGAACGGAGTTACATTCTATTGGAATATTTTTAATTTCGATGCCGCAAGGTTTGGTAATCAAGGACTTTTCGCTGCTCGTGGAATGATGGCAATGGGGATTTACTTAGATAACGAAGTAATGTATGACCGTGCTTACCGTTATTTATTGGGAATGAAGCATCGACCGGATGATTTACCTTATCCTTCAGGACCGACGGTCACTAGCAAAGAACCGATTAAGAAATCACCAACCATGCTTGATTATAAATTGGAAGGAAGAGAAAACAAGATTTCAGATTATGGATACGATGAACAGCTACAGTATTATATCTATCCAAACGGTCAATGTCAGGAGTCGAGTCGCGACCAGGGACATGTATTGGCAGGTATCCACAATTATGTAGCTATCGCAGAAATGGCATGGAATCAGGGAGATTCTTTGTATAATTGTCTCAATAACCGTTTGCTTCTTGGTTTGGAATGGAACTATCGTTATAACCTCTCTAAAGTCCAGACCTATGAAGAGCAAAAAGAGCCTTGGGAACCGACAAGTTATAGTAAGAATTCAAATGAAGTTACCTTTGAGAACGGAAAATTTCTCCAGATAAAAAGCCGTAGTGGACGTTGGGAATCCGTAGCCGTATCTCCTCACGGACGTGGAGACGTAGCAGGTAGTGGCGGAACTCGTGAAATGGCATTGGCGCATTATGCAGTACGTGCTGGATTGCCGGAGAACAACTATACCTGGTTGAAACGTTACCGTGATTATATGATAGAACATCACGGTTGCGAAAACTGGGGGATAGCACCTAACTGGTTTTATGAATGGACTGGCTGGGGAACATTGACCAAGCGATTGACTCCCTGGATGGCAGGCGATCCCGTTTCTTTCTCTACGGGAAAGCGTGTATCAGGAATTCATTTGCTACCTAGTGAAATATCGGCTGCCGATTACGATTATTATTGTCTTGCGGAAGATCCCGAAGGGCATACCTATCACAATGTAGGAAAGAAACGTGGCAACGAATACAGACCTGACGGAGCAGTAGAGCTACGAAAAGAAGAAGATAATTACGTCGTTACCCAAATAGAAGATGGAGAATGGATGAATTATACTGTAAGTATTCCTACCGATGGAGATTATACCGTTTATCTTGTTTATCAATCAAAAGGAAATTCTTTATTGTCCGTAGCTTCTGATTCAGAAGTAAAGACAGAACCCATGCAATTACCCAGTTCTATACAATGGACGGAAAGAGAAATAGGAAAACTCACTCTTCCCGCAGGAGCTTGTGTACTTCGTTTACAGATAGAGCAAGCCGGAGATAAACTCGAAATTCAGAAAATAATAGTAAAGTAGGATAAGGGGATTTGATTCTTCGTTCGTACTTAATAATAGTACTACAAAAAAAGATGGCCATGAAAATTCGAATATGTTTGTTAATCATACTAATGGGATTATTGTATCCGGGTTATATTAGCTCGCAAGAATCCCCTTATGTATTCCGCCAGATTGGAGTTGTCGAAGGATTACCGGATAACTATGTAAAAAGCGTTTTCCCCATTCCCGACGGACGTATCGGTGTGCGAAGTACTGTGTTATTAAGCCTGTATGATGGTGCGAACTATTCAAATTTCCCTTTCAATATTCATGGCGAATATTCGATAGCATATAACCATATTATTCCCGAACAATATATTGATGCCGACAAACGTTTGTGGATGAAAGAACGCAAGAGCCTACGCGTCTTCGATTTGACTACCGAACAGTACATCTATAACGTAGATTCTTTATTTCAACAATTCGGCTTAAAGGATAAAGTGGCGGACCTGATTATTGATTCAGAGAAACATTGTTGGTTTCTGACGCCGGGTTCCTCTGTCTATATGTACGATGCAGAGACAAAATCAATCGAACAGGTTTGTAGGAATGATGAGTTTATGGAATACTATGGAGGATTACTCGGAGTAGAAAGTCATGGAAAATACAGTTGGATGGTTCATCAGAAAGGGGCTATCCGTTGCTACGATTTAGAAAAGAAACGTTTCGTGCATCAACTTGATTTCCTGAAAGACCAACTGAAACCGGATGACCGTGTGGTTTTGAAGATACTCGATAATGGTGACTTTTGGTTGATGTGGGATCGTGGAGTAGGCTATTATGATGTCTATAATAAAAAATGGAACCAAATTTCAGGTATCCAACTCGGACACTATTCATGGTTTACTTCTATGGATGTGGATAAAGGTGGAAATGCATGGGTAGGAACCGTTATCGATGGATTCTATGTCATTGATATGCACAATTTCTCTGTAACCCGGACACTGGATATTCCTTTATTATCAGGTAATACAGTACGAAACGGTATTCAAAGCATCTATTGCGACCGGGAAAATAATTCCGTTTGGATAGGACTTTATAATCAGGGAATGTGTTATTATCATCCCAGCATGAATAAAATAGTGCTGTACAATAAGAAGATGATAAATGGCGACTGGAAAGGAGAGGAAATCCGCTGTATGCTCGAAACATCTAAAGGAGAAATTCTGATGGGTACTACGCAGGGTGTCTATCGCTATGAACCGGAGACTAAAAGCATGAACAGATTCTATCATGAATTCAGTCAGAAGAATTGCCGTGTACTTTATGAGGATAGCAAGAAGCGTGTTTGGGTCGGAACATACCACGATGGGCTCTACTGCATAGATCATGGAAAGGTACAATCTTACGATTATCCCGATACGGATTATCAGAATGAATTGGATTTCAGTAATATCCGTGTCATGGTCGAAGATTCTTCCGGTCGATTGTGGGTAAGTATATATGGGGGTGTAGGATTATTTAATCCTGAAAACGGGCAAATAAACTTATTGTCCGAACAGTTTCCCGAACTCAAAAAATACAAAGTAGCGAATGCATTGGCCATAGATAATCAATCCCGGTTGGTCGTAGGCAGTGATAACGGACTCTACATTTACGATCCTGCAACGAATAAAATATGGATACCGGAGGAAGATGGCCAGGCTAATTCTATATTCAATCAGGGAAGTATCAAGTATAATCAGATACTCAAAGACCATGAGGGAACTTTATGGTTTGCTACACAATATGGCTTGAGCGTTTTGACTTACAATGGGCAAAGCTACACATTAGGGAAAGAAGAAGGTCTGTCTAAAGCTATCCTGAACGTAGTGGAAGATAAGAACCATGATATATGGATTTCGACAGTCACTTCTATTTATAAGATAAAAGTAGACAGAAGAGCAAATAAATACAGCTTTCATGTAATCAGCTGTCTGTCGGAAGATGAAATCCGTCAGGATGATTTATATAGTTTCCCTTCGTTAATGACCAGGGACAATCAGCTTTTCCTGGGGCTGATGAACGGCTTTATCGCTTTCTCACCAGAAAACATGATAGATAATCAGTGCCTCAATCGTCCTCTGTTTACCTCATTCCGCTTGTTTAATGTTCCGGTTGTTTCGGGCGAAACATATAACGGACGTGTCTTATTTGATAAAGCATTAAGTTATTCGGGCGAAGTACAATTAAAATATGATGAGAACTATATTACACTTGAGTTCTCCGGTCTGAACTTCCCTAATCCTTCTCAAACCTCTTTCCGTTACCAACTGGAAGGATTTGACAAAGAATGGACGGAAACCCTTTTTGAGAATGGACAAGGACGTGTGGTCTATAATAATCTCCCTTCGGGCGAATACATTTTCCGTGTGTCCGCTGCCGGAAACGACCGGATATGGGGACCGGAGTCTGCATTCAAAATTGTAATTCATCCCCCGTTCTGGGATACACTGGCCGCTCGTTTTTTCTATGCAATTTTAGTTATTCTCTTAATCTTCGGGTTGATCTACGTAATAAACCGCCGCAACCGGCAGAAGATGATTCGTATGCAAGAAGAGGAAGCGTTGAAGCAGAAAGAAGAACTGGATCAGATGAAATTCCGCTTCTTCACAAATATAAGCCATGAACTCCGCACTCCGCTGACATTGATTATCACGCCATTAGACATGGTGATACGTCGATTGACAGACGATGCGATGAAAAAACAACTGAATACCATCTATAAGAATGCTCAAAACCTATTGTCATTGGTGAATCAGCTACTCGATTTCCGCAAACTGGAAATGAAAGGAGAGAGGTTGCATCTGATGAACGGCGATATGGAGGAATTTATTGTTTCTGCCTATAACAACTTCATGCCAATGGCAGTAGAGAAGCACCTTAACTTTGTGAACCAATCGGAACATAGAGCGCTTTATATGTTCTTCGACCGGGATAAGGTACATAAGATTGTGAATAATCTTTTGTCCAATGCCTTCAAATATACGCCGGAAGGCGGGACGGTCGACTTACTGCTTGCAACAGAAGAAATAGAAGGAAGAAACTACGTGAGAATATCCGTATCCGACACTGGAATCGGAATATCCGAATCAGACCTTCCTTATATCTTCGACCGTTTCTATCAGGTAGGAAATGAAGGAGACGAAAAAATAGGTAGTGGCATCGGACTTCATTTGGTAAGGGAATATGTAAATATACATGGTGGCCGTATTAAAGTGGACAGCCGGATAGATCGTGGATCAGTATTCACCGTTTGGTTGCCGATGGACCTGAAACCGGAACCGGACGAACTGCCGGAAGAAATCATCGGAACGGAAGCATCAGATGTTAAAGAGAAAGAAACCACTACATCTACAGTCGATGATAACCTGAAGAAACTGTTGTTAGTGGAGGACAATCAGGAATTCCGTACTTTCCTGAAAGAACAGCTGGAAGATTTCTATCAGATTATTGAAGCGGCAGACGGCGAGGAAGGAGAGCGGAAAGCGATAGAGGAAAACCCGAACTTGATTATCAGTGACATCATGATGCCAAAAGTAGACGGTATCGAGCTTTGCCGTCGGATCAAGACGAACGTGCAGACATCCCATATACCTGTGATATTATTGACAGCCCGTACTGCCGATGACATCAAGATTAACAGCTATGAAGTAGGAGCAGACTCTTATATGTCGAAACCTTTCAACTTTGATATGCTGATGGTACGCATTGAAAAGCTGATAGAGCAGCAGGAAAAGAGAAAACAAGAATTCCGTAAGAACATAGAAGTAAATCCGAGTGCTATCACCATTACTTCAGTAGACGAGCAGCTCATACAGAAGTGTCTGGAATACATAGAAAAGAACATGGATAATCCGGAATATGGCGTAGAAGAATTGAGTGGCGATCTGGGGATGGTGCGTATGAGCCTTTACCGTAAGTTACAATCCATCACCGGACACACACCGACAGACTTTATTCGCAGCATCCGTTTGAAACGGGCGGCACAATTATTACAAGGAAGTCAGTTGCCGATTGTTGAAATAGCGAACCGGGTAGGATTCAGTTCACCCAGCTATTTCTCGAAGTGTTTTAGAGAAATGTTCGGTATGCTTCCCAAGCAATATGCCGAGGAATCGGGAAGAAAAGAATGACATTGTGCCTGTGTTTGTAGTTTAATTATTACATTTGCGCTGAATAAGTGAGATAATTGTAAGTTCTTGTTCACATTGGGGCAGAAGAAGTTTTATTTTATAATATATGTTGATATGAAAGTATTAGTTTTAATTTCATTGGTAGGAGGTTTGATGTTATCCTCTTGCGGAGGTAGCAGTTCAAAAAATAATGCAAATGTTAAGGAGGTAAATCCTGCAGATACCATCTATTTGGGAGACTTACGTGAAAAATTTGCAAATGATAGTGTTTTCTTTAAAATAGTGGCACCGGATTTGATGTTGATGGATTATCAGTATCTTTGGGCCGTAACAGAATCGGAAGCAGTAGAGAAAGGACTGACAAAAGAATACTATAAACGTGTGAAGAAAGAAATCACCGATACGAATGAAGCGATCAAAAGAGGTGTGATGAAAGGTGCGAACGTAAAACGTATACCGGATTTCCAGGCATCACAGGAAAATAAATAATGAATCCTTCCGGATGAAAGCTTTCATCCATGCAAATATAAGAACAGGGGAGTCGTCAAATGTAACGACATCCCCTTTTTTATTGGTGTAACGGTTAGATTTATCCCGATGAAATGGGAAGTTTTTGCAAAAATACACGCTTGTTACGATAGTTTTGTTATCTGTTACTTTTGTGGTATTTGAATTTGAAACTTGTTCCTACTTTTGTATCATCGTTAAACGGATAAATTTAATGCCATGAATAAACAGCAAGCTACATTTGACGACTTCTTCTCTGAATGCTATCTTAAATATAAGGAGTATATCAAGAACTATATCGCTATCCGCATTTGCCATCCGCATGAAGCGGAAGATTTGGCACAGGATGTCTTTGTCCGCTTATGGGAACACAGGGCATTCGTGAACAAAGATACAGTCTGGTCTTTGCTTTTTACCATCGCTCGCAATATAGTAACCGATAAAATCCGTCGTTATTATAAACAGGAAGATTTCGTCGCCTACATATATAATAGGATGGAAGACACCAGTCGGAATACCACAGAAGATACCATTCATTTTCGTGAACTAAAGAAGATGCATGACCAGGTTATGGAAGCTCTTCCTGTTAAACGCCGTCAGATTTATGAACTTAGTTTCAATCATGAACTCTCTTGTCCTGCCATTGCAGGAAAGCTGTCCTTATCTCCCCGTACAGTAGAATGTCAATTATTACTGGCTCGTAAAACGGTTCGTACTTATTTGAAAAATGAATTCTCCAAAGTCGGTTAAATACCAGATTCGGAAAAACACATATTAACTTTAACAATTTAATAGTATTATGGAAATTAAATCCAAATTCTTATGTTCAAAAGGAGTCGCATTGGCTTTCGCCATGCTGCTGGGTGGTTCGCCCGGTGTATTGCTCTATGCAAATGATTCTGTAGAAGAGAGTTTGATGGTAGTCCAGACGGGCCGCATCATCAAAGGACTTGTGACAGATGCGAATGGTGAACCACTGATTGGTTGTAATGTAGTGGTCATAGGAAGCAATGCAGGAGTAATTACCGATATTGACGGTCGGTTTACGCTGAATATTCCTGCTGATGCCAAACAGATAAAAGTTAGCTATATCGGATATGTAGATCAGATTATTAACCTTCATGGCCGCTCTGATTTTAAAGTGGTATTAAAGGAAGATAATAATGCACTGGACGAGGTTGTTGTAGTGGGTTATGGCACGCAGAAAAAAGCGACGTTGACAGGGGCGGTAGAACAAATTGGTAGCCAGGTATTGGAAAGTCGTGCCATTACCAATGTCGGTGCTGCTCTGCAAGGAGCCACTCCGGGTTTGGTAGTCACTCGTTCTTCCTCACGTCCGGGTAATGAAGGTTTAAATTTCCAGATTCGTGGTCTGACATCTGTCAATGGCGGTAGTCCGTTGATTATTGTGGATGGAGTACCCGTATTGAATTCAGAGTCATTCCAAAATCTAAACTCGGATGATATTGAGAATATTAGTGTATTGAAAGACGGTTCAGCTTCCATTTATGGGGCGAAAGCAGCTAATGGCGTTATCTTGGTTACTACCAAAAAAGGTAAAGGCAAGACAACGGTTGATTATGGCTTCAATATGCGTTTCACTACCAATGGTATTATGGCTTTCTCTCCCAGTATGCAGGAATATGCTTCCATGTGGCTGGAAGCCAATAAAGAAATGCCGGAACATGACTGGTGGGGCTGGGGAGAAGAAAACCTGAAGAAGATGGCTCAAGGCATTGAAGGTATTTATGAGTCGACTGTAGCCGATTGGGGTACGATGTTCGTTGGTAATGCCAATCGCCTGGATGAATTGTTTGCCCGCCGTTATTCTTACCAGCATAACTTGAGTGTAGCAGGTTCTACGGATAAATCCGATTACCGCATTTCATTAGCTTATGCTGATAACCAGGCTAATCTGGCTACAGCCTATGACGGACAGAAACAGTTGAACTTGCGCTTAAACTACGGCATCAAATTGACTGATTGGTTCAAACTGGAGACTTTAGCCAGTATGATTAAAACAAATACCGAAACACCCACACATGGTATCGACCGTACACTTTACGGAAACGATGCTCCGTTTTTCCCGGCAAAAAATCCCTATGGACAATGGTACGCTAACTTCGGTAATGTAGGTGATCGCAATGCGGCAGCAGCTACAACGGATGGTGGACGTGACGAGAGAGAGAAGTTGACTACTCGTGTCGATTTTAAAGCATTGGTGGATATTTGGAAAGGAATCACTTTCGAGGGTACTGCTTCATTTCAAAATGAGGAATATCGCAGAGAACGCTATTCGCTTCCGGTACAGTGTTACAATTGGTTCGGCGAGCAGACGGCGAAGTTAGTATATGAAACAACACAAACCCTTAGTACTCCGCAAGATGTGCTGAATTTTAAAGATTCCCATCAGCCGGGATATTTGGTACAGGCAAATAATGCCCGGTATCAGTACTATTCAGGGTTATTGAAATATAAGCGTACATTTGCCGAAGTACATAATATAGATGCTATGTTCGGCATCAATGCCGAGAAATGGGTGACTAAGAAAGTTGTTACCGCCCGTGAGAAGTTTGAGGATGCCGGAATTTACGATTTGAATTTGGCTACGGGTACACAGGGTAACGGTGGAGGAAAGACTCATAATGGTACCTATTCATATATTGCCCGTTTGAATTATAACTATGCGGAAAAATATATGGTTGAATTGATGGGGCGTCGTGACGGAAATTCCAAGTTTGCTCCCGGTTATCGTTTTAAGAGCTTCGGTTCCGTTTCTTTGGGCTGGGCGTTCTCGGAAGAACAATTTGTAGAATTTCTAAAGCCAGTTCTTTCTTTTGGTAAGCTGCGTTTAAGTTATGGTAGCTCAGGTAATGATGTTGGGCTGGGCGATTACGATTATGTATCTACTGTTTCTCTTGGGACGGCCGGTTTTGGAACTATACCTGCCAACCAGGTATCTTCAGGTTTTGGCGGTTTAATTTCTTATGACCGTACTTGGGAGAAAGTTTCACAAAAAAACTTCGGTATCGATCTTAACTTTTTCGATAATCGTTTGAAAGCTACATTCGATTATTTTATAAAAGATAATACCGGTATGTTGGTGAATGTCACCTATCCGGGCGTATTAGGAGGTAAATCTCCTAAAACGAATAGTGGTCATTTGAATGTAAAAGGTTGGGAATTCACTATTGGATGGCGCGATCAGATTAAAGACTTTTCTTACTATGCCAACTTTAATATTGGTGATACAAAGAGTCTGTTGAAAGAGATGGAAGGAGCAGATTCTTATGGGGCTGGTTGGAATGCAGCTGTGAATGGGTATCCATTGAATTCGTACTTCCTTTATCGCACAGATGGTTACTTTAAAGATCAGGCAGAAGTAGACCGCTATTATGCACTCTATGGAGAGGGTAAAGAAGATTTGACTGGTGTAGGAGCAGGAAGTGCAAGCCGGTTGCGTCCAGGTGATACCAAACGTTTGGATTTGAATGGTGATTATAAGATTTCCGGTGCAGGGAATGAAAATAGCGATTTGCAATATCTCGGTGACTCCAATCCACATTTTGTTTTCGGTTTCACACTGGGAGGATCATGGAAAGGTATTGATGTGAACGCAATGTTCCAAGGTGTCGGCAAGCAGTATGTTATCCGTAATGACTGGATGGCTTATCCTTTTCAAACACGTACTGCCAATCAGAACCCGACATATTTGGGAAAGACATGGACAGAGAGCAATCCGAATGCTGAATTCCCTCGCTTGACTACCAATGCGAATCTCGCACGCTGGAATTATCAGAATAACGACTTTATGATGCAGAATAACCGCTATATCCGTTTGAAAACATTAATAGTCGGCTACACATTGCCGCAGATATGGACGCGCAAGGTGAAACTGGAAAAAGTGCGTGTTTACTTCTCTGGTAATGATTTATGGGAAGCTACCAGTATTCGAGACGGTTTCGACCCGGAAATGGGAGCAGCCTCCAACAACAGTGGATACCCGTTTGCACGTACTTGGTCGTTCGGTCTGAACATCACTTTATAGTAGCTATGGAAAATTAAATACAGAATAGAAGATATGAAAAAGATAACGAACTATATATTAATTTGCACCTGCGCATTGGGATTTTCTTCATGCGTGAATACGTTCCTTGACTTGGAACCACTGGATGCCAAGACAGATGTGATTTATTTCAAAACTCCGGAGCATTTCCGTGAATATGCTAACGGGCTTTACGGGCAATTATTGGGATGGCAGTCTTCCTATGGAAGTATATTCGATCACATGGATGCGGCATCCGATCTTTCTACTTGTTTCAGATATTCGTATGGTGTGGGGACCGGTGTGATGGGAGTTCCTAATGACGATAGCCGTTGGGGTAATTGCTATGGTAATATTCGTGCCACTAATCACATGTTTGAAAGAGCAGTTTCTTCCTATACAGGTAATTTAGCGGATATTAAAAAAGAATTAGCCGAAGGTCATTTTTTCCGTGCCTATAACTATTTTTACTTATTGAAGTTTTTTGGTGGAGTGCCTGTCGTTACGAAAGTTCTCGACGTGACTTCACCGGAGTTATATGGAAAACGTAACAGCCGTTATGAGGTTGTCAACTTGATTCTTTCCGATTTGGATGAGGCTATTGCAGGGTTGCCGTTGGAACAGAATATAACCTCTGCCGACAAAGGTAAAATCAGCAAACAGGCTGCACAGGCATTTAAGGCTCGCGTGTTACTTTATGAAGCTACCTGGCGTAAGTACAATGGCACTTCTACTGATTTTGAAGGTTCTGCCGGTCCGGCTTCCGATCAGGTAAATACTTTCTTGGAAGAATCTGTTCAACTATCCGAAATAGTGATGGGGGATGCTGCTTATTCTCTTTGGAATTATAATAATGTAGCAGCAATGAAAAATTTGAGTAGCCGTTATCTGTTTAATATTGAAGAAGAAGCTAGCAATCCTGCCGGTGCAGGAAGAGCGACGAACAAGGAATTTATCATAGCTTCTGTATATAGTCAGGAAACGCGTAAAGGACAGGTTGATTTGAATCAGGTGATTTATACGGATATGCGTCCCAGCCGGAAATTGATTGATATGTTTTTATGCACTGACGGGCTTCCGGTTAGCATGTCCGATAAGTTTCAGGGGTATAAGAATCCGGGGGATGAATTTCAGAACCGGGATTTCCGTTTGACTTCTTATGTGGGTTCATATTCAACGAGCCTGACAGTTGAGAGCTGTGGGTATGGTGTTTCTAAGTTTGCTATTACTGATATTCAACGTCAAAGTAAAGATGAATCGGCTAATTATCCGGTACTTCGGTTAGCAGAAGTATACCTGAACTATGCCGAAGCCGTGATGGAACGCTATGGTGAAATATCAGATGACCAGTTGAATAAGTCGATAAATAAAATCCGTGCCCGTGCGGGAATTGCTAACCTAACAAATGCATTGGCAAAGCGAATTCAGGAAGGAGTGCCGGCAAATGCGACTAAGACAGTCAATCAGGTAATGTTGGATGAGATCCGTCGTGAACGTGCTTTGGAACTCTATATGGAAGGTTTCCGTTGTGACGACCTGAAACGTTGGGGCATTGCGGAGAAGAATCTGAATGAGTCTCGTTGCGGTGCGGTAGTAGGTAATGCCAGCTATCCGACAGCATTTGTAGACGAAAACGGGAACGCTACCAGTGCTTTCAATCCGGCTATCTTTACGAAGGGGACGGAAGAAGTGGAAACAGGTAAAGGCAAATTACCTTGTGTAGTGCTCCTCAAATCATCCGACTGTGCATTTACTAAGGGAGATTATTTGTGGGCGATTCCAAGAAATCAAATCAACCTGAATTCAAATCTGGTACAAAATCCGGGATATTAATCATTCAATCGTTTAACGTATAATACCATAGATTATATGAAGTTTTTATTCAAATATACATTTCACTTGGCAATACTTGCTTGTGTTTCCGCACTTTTCTCCGGTTGTGAGCAAGACCCCAAGTATAGAGTTTATGATTATCCCGTGCCAGTAGTGGAGAGCATTTATCCTACGGACGGATATGTCACTACACAGGTAGTTATTACGGGAACCAATTTTGGTGACCGTGCTGAAGCAGTGAAAGTTTTCTTCGGTGAAGCCCAATCCAATAAAGTGCTCGATTGCAAAAATAACCGTTTGGTAGTGGAAGTGCCGGAAACTGCAGTAACAGGCAATCTGTCTTTACAGATTTATAATAAAAAGGTGGAGAATATCGGTCATTATACAGTACTGCCTACGCCACGTGTCATTACAGTGACTTCTGATAGTGAAGACGGTGAAGGGGTAGCCGATACGGGAGACAAGGTCACTATAACAGGTGAAAACTTTGGTACGGATCCATCCGATATTTCTGTTAGTTTCAATGGAACGCCGGCCGAATTTGAGCTGGTGGATGAGTCTACTATTGTTGCGACAACTCCTGCTGATTATCAGACAGGTAGTGTGACTGTGACTATTCACGGATATACAATGACAGGTGGTGCAATGTTCAATCCTAACTCGAAGGGTGATGTGACAGTGCTTTATCTTCAAAACTATAAGCAGCCGTTTGCCAAGGCAAATGATGAAAGTTGGAAGAACGGTGAATGGTGGACTCCGGCAGTGTGGAATCAAAATGCAGCATCGTTCAATGCAAAAGGCAATACGACTGTTTCCGGAATGCAATATAAATCAGAAGAAGGCTTAACGTTAGCATTCCAGAATGGATGGGATAAAGAAGCTTATACGAATGGGAAAATGTGGCAGGTTGCTACGCTCCGTCCTGGTAAATACAGACTGGAAGTCACTTATGCATATACATTGGTAGTTACTGATGCGGGGAACTTTATTTCCGTATTGATAGCTAAAGGAGATAGTGAAAGTGATATACCGAATGTCGCTGATCTTGAGCAACTAAATGGAGTTTATGTGGCCTATGATAAAATGGGAACAGCGAATGATTCGGGTACGTTGGTTACACCTTCATTTGAAGTGACGGAGACAACGGATGTTGTCATTGGATTCCTGACTTCTCTGGCTAAAGGTAATTCATACTTTAAGGTGACAGAATTGAAATTGATTCTTGAATGATGTGGAAAAAGAAAAAAGAGTAATTCATCGTGATAATATAATTAAGATTATGAAGAAAATATATAACTATCTGTTTCCCGTTTTTCTCTCGCTTTTCGCATTAGCTGCTTGTGACGAGGATAATGAAGAAATTGTTCCAATGAGTTACACTGATCCTGTGGCGACTGTAACAAAGATAGATCCCGTAGAAGGATATGTTGGGAATGAGTTTACCGTTAGTGGCAGTGATTTTGGTATCATAACAGAAGATGTGAAAGTATTTATCGGTTCCCAGGAGGCAGTAGTAGTCTCTTGCGCTGATGATGCTATCCTTGCGAAAGTGCCGGAATCGGCAACAAACGGAAAGATAACCGTTGAGGTTTTCGGGCAACGTGTGGAGACTGATCTAGTTTATCGTGTACTTGGTAAGCCGGGTGTCAGCGTAGTGAAACCTTCTTATGGTTTTCCGGGTGCCAGTATCGTTTTCGAAGGACAAGAATTTGTTTCTTCTAAAACACTGTATACTTTGACTTTCGGGACTTCCACAGACAAGGCAGAGATTGTGGGTACACCTACTGATACCGAATTTACGGCCAAAGTTCCCGAGACAGCTGTCAGTGGAGTTATGACACTTATTATGGCAGAACAAACGATTGATTTGGCTTCTTATCCTTTCACTGTGTTGAAGCATGCAACGCTTGATACTCCTAAGGAAGACGAACCGGTTCCATCAGGTTTTGCTGGCAGTAAATTTGCAATAACAGGAACCAATCTTGTGCAAGAATTGCTGGATAAGTCTGTTGAAGGGTTGGAGCCTTTGAAAGTAACTTTCTTTAAAGCTGGCGGAGAACCTGTAGAAGCTGCAATAGATACAGATAATTTGACGGATAAGAGTATTCCACTCACTGTACCTGCTTCGTTGGAAGCCGGAGATTATACAATTACTGTCATTACTCCGTTTGAAACTATCGGGACACAGTTGAAATATACGGTATTACCGATGCCGACAGTAACAGGCATTTCAACGAAAGCCGGATATATTAATGCGGAAGTAACGATCATTGGTCAGAACTTTGGTACGAAAGCTGAAAATATTCAGGTCTTTTTCGGAGAAACAGTTTGTGATAAAGTGACACTGAATGATAAAGGTAATATCGTAGTGAATGTTCCCAAAGGAGTTTCATCTGAAGCTCCGGTGAAGATTAAACTGATAATTCAGGGTAAGGAAATAGAGATGGGCGAATCGGGCACATTTGAGGTTTGGGAAACTCCAGAAATTACTTCTGTTGAAACACCGTATATTTATCCTTATGGTACATTAGTAAAAGCCGGACAGGAAATAACATTTACAGGAAAGGGTTTTGGAACGGATAAGAATTCTGTTACAGTTACTTTTGAGGGAATATCCGTACCCGTTACGGTTAAAGAGATTACTACGACTTCTATTACTGTAACGGTTCCGCAGGGTTTCAATGGTGGAAAAGTAACAATGGTGTTTGAAGGTATTGCACAACCCGTAGAGAGTGATATGTTGCAACCTCTGCCGGTGGATGGAGATATTTCTCAATATGTACTCATGAACTATAAACAGCCTTTTGAATATGTAAAAGAAGGTGGGGATAAAGGATTCCATAAAAAAGGAGAGTGGGCAAAAGCTGCTTATTGGATAGTTCAGAACTCTAACTTGACTGCTGGTGAAGGAGGTGCTGCTGTTGATTTGGCATTTAAAACGAAATATGGTGATGGAAGTGATGCAGGTTTGGCTTTACAAACAGATTGGGGATTTGACAATCCTAAAAATGATGGTAAGGTATATCAGACTTCTCATCTTCAAAAAGGAAAATATAAGTTGACGGCACACGTTTATGAATATGACCGCAGAGGTTTTACCGGTTATGTTGCGGTTTGTAAAGGTAATGAGATGGCAAATACGAGTGATATACCAAGTAAGAGTCTGGCAAACGCTTCTATTTCAGGTACGGGTGATGTAGTAGTTGATATTTCTGTTGAAGAGCCTACCGATGTTGTCATTGGTTTTGTATGTACGATTACAGTAAAACAAGGACGGGCTAAGATAGATAATTTCAAATTAGAGTTAGTAGAGCAATAAACTATAATTGGGTGCACCGTAATCAATGGTAGATACGGTGTACCATTAAACCAAAAATATGATGAAAAAGATATATTATATAACCGCAGTATTTGCTACCCTGTTTTTAGTAGGATGTGGGGACGGCATTGACCTTCCGGGTGTCAATGTGGAAACTGATTTGAATAAAATTCCTCTTCCTGATAATAATGTAAATTTGGAACAGGTTGAACTTAAACCGTCAACGGAACCCATGCTGCATGAAGGGTTGCATACGGAGGAAGACTTCCAGCGTATCCGGGATAAAAAAGCTGCCGGAGAAGAGCCTTGGGTAAGTGCTTATCAATTATTAGTAGAAAGTCAGTTTTCGCAGAAGACGGCAGATACTTATCCTACGGAATGGATTAAACGTGGAGTTTCCGGTGATGAAAATTATATGAATGCAGCCAGAGGGGCCACTATTGCATATCAGCAGGCGCTTCGTTGGAAGATTGAACAAGATGATGAATATGCGGCAAAAGCGGTGGAGAATCTGAATAAGTGGGTACAGACTTGTGTAGGTGTAACAGGTAATACGAATTTATCGCTTGCTGCAGGACTTTATGGTTATGAATTTGCT
Organism: Bacteroides sp. AF32-8BH; assembly: GCF_003435205.1. NCBI lineage: Bacteria > Pseudomonadati > Bacteroidota > Bacteroidia > Bacteroidales > Bacteroidaceae > Bacteroides > Bacteroides sp. AF32-8BH. The sequence continues at coordinate 36,129 of NZ_QVLZ01000031.1, forward strand.
ATTGCCGGTGAATTATTGAGGGATTATGGAGGATGGGATCGTGCGGACTTCGCAGCGTTCCAGAATTGGTTGCTTAAAGTGTTCTATCCTGCTAATGATGATTTCCTGAAACGTCATCATGATACCAATGCGTTACACTATTGGGCTAACTGGTGTCTTTGTAATATAGCGGCTAAAATGGCTATCGGCATTGTAACCGATCGTCGTGATATTTATAATGAAGGTATCGCCCATTTGCAGACAGGTGATACAAACGGACGTTTACGTCGTGCTATCTATCACGATTATGCACCGGACTATAACTTTGCTCAATGGCAGGAAAGTGGACGTGACCAAGGACACACGTTAATGTGTGTCGGATTGATGGGAGTTATTTGTCAGTTGGCATGGAGCCAGGGAGACGATTTCTTTGCTTATGATGATAATCTCTTCCTACGGGCCTGCGAATATGCCGCTTGTTGTAATTACACTAATGAGACTGTACCATATACTACTTATATATGGCAAAAACAGAGTCAATGGGGATATCCGATTCCGGAAGAACAAACAACACTTGGTGGTGGTAAATGGATCAAACGTGCGATATGGGCGTTGCCTTACTATCATTACAAAGGGATAAAAAACATCTCGGATGATAATCTCAAATATACTAAGATTGCTACCGAATATGTAGGAATAGAAGGCGGCGGCGGTTATTATGATGCTAACTCTGGTGGGTATGATGTACTTGGACTCGGTACATTGATGTATGCACAATAAATGAATAATTCAAAATGAATAGATTGATACGAATAGCGCTTACATTTTTACTTGTAATGACTTCAGGAGTTATACAGGCAAAAATTGTCATCTATCCGGTGCCACAAGGCATCTACTATGCCCGCCACAATGACGATTATACAGTAAAAGTACGGCAAGTGGGTGAAAAAGATTGGGTAGACCTTTATGAATATAATGTAAAGGTAGATATGGATACCAAGTCGGATGCAACCATGGTACAGTTTGATTTTTCCGGTAAAGTGGAAGTGCTGGTGCAAAAGAATAACGGGGAACTCCGTTCAGCAGTAGTGCGTCCACTATCTAAAGGAATTCAGCCGGAGATAGACGGAAATTTTCTGCTGTTCACATTGGATAAACCACAAAAACTCTCTGTAGAGTTCAACGGTGACCGTTTGAATAATCTGCATGTGTTTGCCAATCCGATCATTGAGAATGTGCCTGATAAGAATGATCCGAATGTGATGTATTTTGAATCCGGTATACATGAACCCACAGATGTGGCAGGCAAATGCTTCCGTATTCCTTCCAACACGACTGTCTATCTGGAAGGTGGAGCGGTGCTGAAAGGTTGCCTGACTTGCGACAGTGTAGAGAATGTAAAGATTCTCGGACACGGTATGTTGCTTGAACCGCAGCAGGGAATATCGGTGGCATACTCCAAGAATGTACTGATTGATGGAATTACAGTTGTCAACTCCCGTCACTATACAGTTTCCGGTGGACAATCACAGGGAATTACTATCAAGAATCTGAAATCATTCAGTTATCAGGGTTGGAGTGACGGATTGGATTTTATGTCTTGCTCGGATGTCGTGATTGATGATGTTTTTCTTCGTAATTCAGACGACTGTATAGCCATCTATACGCATCGTTGGAATTATTATGGAGATTCTCGTAATATCCGTGTACTTAATTCTACACTATGGGCGGATATTGCTCACCCTATCAATATCGGTACGCATGGAAATACGAAAACAGGAGATGAGGTTTTAGAAGATATATTGTTCAAGAATATCGATATCTTGGAACATGATGAGGACGATCGTGATTATCAAGGCTGCATGACTATTAATGTAGGAGATCACAATCTGGCACAAAACATCACTTTTGAGGATATTCGTGTGGAACATATCCAGGAAGGACAGTTATTTCATCTTCGGGTGATGTATAACCAAAAATATAACACAGGTCCCGGCAGAGGTGTCAGAAACATAACGTTCCGTAATATTTCATGTACCGGGAAATATATCAATCCTTCTTTGATGGAAGGTTATGATAAGAATAGGAAGGTTGAGAATATTTTGTTTGAGAACATAATGTTGAACGGCAAACGGATCGCCTCTTTGGAAGAACTGAATATAGATAAAAAAGATTTTGTAGGGAAGATACAGATAAAGTAGCTAACAAATAAAAGATTGTGTTGATTTTACCCTCACACTGTCACCCGGCTCTCAATCCCTTTATCCATCGTACTTTCGTGGGTGAGGGTAGTGTGAGGGTAAAATTTACCCTCACACTGTCGACGCTTACAGTATGCATTGGCATTGAAAGGTTTAGCTATTGAGAGGACAGTCCGTTGTATTTATTGCATCGGAATTATATGATTATAACTAAAAGCCTAGAGACAGAATGGTCGTTTCTTGTCTTTGAGACAGAATCTTCCTGCTTTAGAAACTATAGTTTTCCGCCTTTGGAACTGGAGTTTCGAGCCTTTGGAACTAAAGTTTCAAGGCGGGAAACCATCAGTTTCAACGCTTGAAACAAAATATTTCCCGCCTTAAAACAAATAACGAGGTTATTGCTCTGACGAAGCTCTGACTATATCAGTACTGTAATGATTATAATATTATCTGTCGTCTTTTCTCATCATCTACTACAGCCATCATTCCCTCTACTTGTGCAAGAGCCAGCATACGTCCGTGGAAGGAATATCCCGGATTATAACCTTTATCTTCATCTCCCAGCATCATTCGTCCGTGGTCTACACGCATCGGTAATCCCGGATTCTCATTTTCGAAGATACGGATAAGATCAATCAGATGTCCTCTTCCCGTAAGATGGGAGCTTTCAATGAAGTTTCCACCTTGCATGGCAGCTGTGCTGCGCAGATGTACGAAATGAGTTCTTTTCGCAAATTTCTTAGCCAACTCACGTGTATCGTTATGCTCGCCTGCACTCAAAGAGCCTGCACAGAAAGTCAATCCATTATGAGGATTATTTACGGCATTCAGGAACCATTCAATATCATTTTCATTGGTAACGATACGTGGTAAACCTAATACCTGGAATGGAGGGTCATCCGGATGTACGCACATATTAACTCCATATTCTTCGCATACAGGCATGATTGCAGATAAGAAATAACGCATATTTTCACGCAAAGCATCCCGGTTTATATCTTTGTACAAAGCAAGTAACCGCTTGAAGATGGAAACCGGATTTTTATCTCCTTCTTTGATATTGCCATTAACAAAACCTTGAGTCTTGACAATGATCGTATCAATCAAAGCGTCTTTTTCTGCTTCTGTGATAACCTTATTCAACTCGGCAACTTTATGCAGTTCTTCTTCTGTGTAGTCTTTTTCAGCTCCTTCACGTTCCAGTATTTTGATGTCGAAGTAAGCGAAACGAATACGGTCGTAGTAAAGCGAACTGGTACCGTCCGGCCAAGGGTACTGTAAATCCGTACGTATCCAGTCGATTACCGGCATGAAGTTGTAACAGACTGTTTTCACTCCGCATTTACTTAGGTTGGCAAGACTTACTTTATAATTTTCAATCAACTGTTCACGTTCCGTACCCGCATATTTGATTGCCTCACAAACCGGAAGGCTTTCCACGACCGACCAGCGCAACCCATACGATTCAATATACGATTTTAAATCGTTGATGGCTTCTACTGTCCAAATCTCTCCGTTCGGTACCTCGTGTAATGCAGTGACGATTCCTTCAACACCTATCTGACGGAGCATCGGCAAGGTGATTTTATCTTTCTTGCCGAACCATCTCCATGTTTTTTCCATCATAGCGTTTGAATAAATTAAAAGATTAAATATTAAACGCCGCTGAATGCACTGAAACCACCATCGATAGGCAACATAGCTCCCGTTACGAAACTAGCGGCTTCACTGCACAGGAATTGTACAGCACCGTTCAATTCTTTGATATCGCCGAAACGATTCATCGGAGTTTTGGCTAACACCTTTTTACTTCTGTCGGTCAATGAACCATCCGGGTTGATAAGTACACGACGGTTTTGGTCACCGATAAAGAATCCCGGAGCGATAGCATTTACACGGATACCATCACCGTATTTCAGTGCCATTTCGCTTGCCAGCCATTGGGTGAAGTTGGCTACTGCCGTTTTAGCGGCCGAGTAACCCGGTACACGGGTGATAGCACTATAAGCAGCCATAGAAGATACATTGATGATGCATCCTTTCTTCTGTTTTGCCATTACCTTACCGAATATCATAGACGGATAAACTGTACCGTTCATATTCAGGTTAGTCACTTTTTCCCAGCAAGAGATGTCCATATCATAGAAGTGCTGATCCGGTTCGAGAGTAGCTCCCGGCATATTGCCACCGGCAATGTTCAATAGAATATCGATCTGTCCCCATTTGGCTACGACTTCTTCGGCTACTTTCTCCAGGCTGGCGATGTCAAGTACATTACCGATGATGCCGATTACATCGTTACCGTATTGCTTAAGTTCAGCCACACGGTTGTCCAGTTGCTCCTGACGAATGTCAATAGCTACAACTTTTGCTCCCTGCTGTACAAAGTGTTGGGCAATATTTCCGCCCAGTACACCACCTGCTCCGGTAATAACAGCAACTTTACCGGCAATACTAAATAATTCGTTCATGTTTTCTATCAAATGTTTTTATGAATGGATGCAAAAATAGCGGGTTTTTATACATGCTATGATGCGTATTTTTGCAAGATATTTACCTATCTTTGCAAAAGCAGTTTAGAAAGGAGATTTATGAAGAAGATAATGAATGAGAAGTTGACTATTACGACTTCTAATCCCGTCCGTGCCCGCTTTTATGAATATCCACGTTTCACGTATCCGTGGCATTTTCATAGTGAGTATGAAATTATTTATGTGGAGAAGGGAGAGGGGGATTGTCTGGTGGGTGACAGCATTATCTCCTATTCAAAAGGTGATTTGATTCTTTTCGGTTCCGAACTGCCTCATAGTATGCAAAGTCCACCGGACGGCGGGGAAGAATCTGATAACGAAGAAAAATCCGAACTGAAAGTAAGAGGAGTCAATATTCAGTTTGAAAAAGACTTCATGCATTATTCTATATCTCAATACTCCCAGTTTATTCCTATCAGGAATTTATTGGAGGATGCTTGCAGAGGAATTAAATTCACAATTACCCGTTCGGGGAAAATCATTAAGCTATTAAAACAAATACCTTCTGCCAAAGGAGTAGATCAAATTATCCTGTTGCTTTCACTCCTACAAATGATGGCTACCAGTAATCACAGGAAGTATCTGACTACTTCTCATTATACTCCGTCTCCTTCGATTATGCGTAATGAAAGAATGGAAAAAGTGATTGCCTATTTGAATAAACATTATACCGAGTCTATCGGTCTGGATGAAATTGCTTCTTATACAGCGATGAACCCTACTGCTTTCTGCCGATACTTTAAAGAAAACACAGGAAAAACATTCAAAGAGTATGTACTTGATATGCGTATCGGATATGCTTGTAAACTATTGAATAGTAGTATGATGAATATATCTCAAATCAGTGCTACTTGCGGATTTGAATCACCTGTACATTTTAACCGCATTTTTAAAAGGGTGACAGGAATGACACCTACTTTTTATAGGGAACAGATGGAATAAGCTTTTCAGGCAATAAACATTTGAGTATAATTTCTTTCTCGTTCGTATATAATAGGAAAGATGAATAAACATGAACGTAAATAGAATGAAGAAAAGAATTTTGCTTTTGTTGTTGGTGATACCGGCATTGATAAAAGCGCAAGATGTGATGACAGAAACCCGTCAGGAACTGACGTCTCCTGATGGAGCTTATCGTTTTACCTTTTATCAACGTGCGGTAGGAGAGGATAATGCACAAATGTATTATACCTTGACTTATAAAAATCGTCCGGTGATTGAAGAAAGTAAACTGGGTGTTCTGATTGAAAATCAGTTGTTTGAATCGGCGTTGGGTATACCGAATGATACTTGTCATTTTTGGTGTGAGAATCTGAAGTTGACGGGGACTGAACATCAAAAGACGGACGAGAGATGGAAGCCTGTATATGGCGAGCGTGCGGAGGTTCGTGATTGCTATAATGAGATGACCTTGAAGTTCAAGAAAGGAGAAGGAAAAGGTAATCGGGATGGTGGTTATGATAAGCGTAAAAACTACTTTATGAATATCATAGTCCGCGCCTATAATGAAGGAGTTACTTTCCGCTATCATTTTCCGGAAATGACAAACGGGCTTTTCTTGCATATCGTCGGTGAGCAGACTAGCTTCACAATGCCTGAAGGAACGATGGCGTATTATGAACGTTGGGCACAAGGGCCTTATGAACTCCGTCCGTTGGAAGGATGGGGCAAAGAGGAGAGTGAGCGTCCTTTGACATTGAAACTGCCTGATGGATTATCTGTAGCCTTGTTGGAAGCGGAAATGGTGGATTATGTTCGTGGTAAATTCCGTTTATCGGCAGAGAAACCTTCCACTTTGGAGACAAGCCTGTATAGTAGCGTCGATATTATTTCTCCTTACAGTACTCCGTGGCGTGTAATCATGGTTGGCGAACGTCCGGTCGATTTAATTAATAATAATGATCTTGTCTTGAATCTGAATCCGGCTTGCAAACTGGCTGATACTTCTTGGATCAAACCCGGGAAAGTATTCCGTTCGGGCGACTTGAAACAAGATAGAGTAAAAGCGGCCATTGATTTTGCGGCAGAACGCGGTATTCAGTATGTACACATGGATGCAGGCTGGTACGGACCGGAAATGAAAATGAGTTCGGACGCTACTACAGTTTCTTCTGATAAAGACCTTGATATACCTGCTTTGTGTAAATATGCCGAATCGAAAGGAATCGGACTTATGGTGTATGTCAATCAGCGCGCATTAGTGCAGCAGTTGGATATTCTGTTGCCTTTGTATAAAAAATGGGGATTGAAAGGTATCAAGTTCGGTTTTGTACAGATAGGTAATCAGCGTTGGAGTACCTGGTTGCATGATGCAGTTCGTAAATGTGGAGAATATAATCTGATGGTAGATATTCATGACGAATATCGTCCGACAGGTTTCAGCCGTACTTATCCTAACCTGATGACGCAGGAAGGTATTCGTGGAAATGAAGAAATGCCGGATGCCACACACAATACGACTCTTCCTTTCACCCGCTATCTGGCAGGTGCAGGAGACTATACGCTTTGCTATTTCAATAATCGGGTGAAGAATACGAAAGCACATCAGTTGGCGATGGCAGCTGTGTATTACAGTCCTTTGCAATTTATGTTTTGGTATGACAGACCGGAATTCTACCAGGGAGAAGAAGAACTGGAATTTTGGAAAGCAATTCCGAGTGTATGGGATGACAGCCGCGCGTTAGATGGAGAGATTGGTGAATATATCGTTCAGGCACGTCGTTCGGGGAATGACTGGTTTGTAGGAGCAATGACGAATACGGAAGCCCGCACAATTACATTGACTACGGATTTTCTGGAACCGGGTAAGAAGTACATGCTTCACCTGTACGAAGATGATGACAAGCTGAATACACGCACGAAAGTACGCAGTACTCATAAGAAGATAAAAGCCGGAGATAAGCTTGTTTTGAAGCTAAAAGCAAGTGGCGGAGCCGCATTGCATTTCACTCCGCTAAAGAAATGACTCAAATTATTTTGATGGTCATTGAGTATGTGAAAATGACAAGTAAATGATAATTTTGCGGAGTGCCCTGAAAGGGCTTAATTATATAGCGTAGGGCAACGCCCTACGAAAAAGACACATCGGCCACAAGCCCTGAAAGGGCGGAACCGTATACAATTATGCCCTTTCAGGGCGCAAATTCAGATTGCTTTTTTTACGTAGGGCGTTGCCCTACGCTATATAATTAAGCCCTTTCAGGGCACCCCAATAAATATATAATTGTAAGGCTTTCAGCCTAACCGATAAATTCTCATTTAACCGCTAAATTCCCATTTGTAGTCTTTATTGGGATTTACTACTTACCACTATTTACCATAATTAATCAACCACTTCACCATCTCCGGATCATAGTGGGAGAAAAAGAGTGTTTTAGCTGTATCAAGCGCAGCGATAGCCGCCATATCGTCCGGTGTTAACGAAAAATCGAAAACATTGAAATTCTCAATCATACGTTCTTTATGAGTCGATTTAGGAATCACGATGATATTGCGTTGAATCAGATAACGCAGTGCGACCTGTGCCACTGATTTGCCATATTCTTTACCGATTTCCTGGAGAGTCGGGTTGGTAAAGAAGTCGTTTCGTCCTTCAGCAAACGGTCCCCATGACATAATTTTAGTACCATATTCTTTCATTACTTCCTGCAACTTTATCTGTTGGTTGAAAACGTGTGTCTCTACCTGATTGACGGCAGGAGTAATTTCACAGAATTCTGCCAAGTCTATAAAGCGGTCAGGATAGAAGTTGCTGACACCGATTGCACGGAGTTTACCAGCCTTATATGCTTCCTCCATAGCCCGGTAAGTTCCATAATAATCACCGAATGGCTGATGAATGAGCAGTAAGTCTATATAATCACTTTTTAATTTGTGAAGTGATTCATCAATAGAAGCTTTAGCTTTTTCGTAACCGGCATTTGAAATCCATACTTTTGTAGTGATGAACAGTTCCCCACGTGGTACGCCGCATTTACTGATTGCATTTCCAACACCTTCTTCGTTATGATAGGCTTGTGCCGTATCAATAGAACGATAGCCCACACTGATTGCATCCGACACGCAACGTTCACACTCTTCAGGCGTAACCTGATAAACACCATAACCTAAAATAGGCATTTCAATGCCATTGTTCAATTTTACTTTTTCCATAATCGAGTATATTATTAAAATAAAAGCGTATTCTAATGTTTTTATTATCTTTATTTCCTCTATACAAAGTTAGTCTGTAAAAGGTAATCTGTTTTTATATAGATTACGGGTTTTGCTACCTTTTTTACGGATAACTCTATCTTTGCATTTAATATCTACTATTATATAGTCGTTTTTTGAGTATTTTGTTCTTCATATTCGTAGTATAGGAAGTTAAATCAATTAAAAGAAGCATTATGAATAAATATTTTCTTGTTGTATTGTTGTCATTATTCATGCAGGTTGCTAAGGTGGCAGCAGCCCCCTGGCAATGGTCAGTGGAAATAAAAGAGCTGATTTCAGAAGAGACAAACGCCCACCCTTCTGCCTATCTATGGATACCGGAAAACTGTAAACAAGTCCGTGCCGTCATCATCGGGCAACACAATATGACCGAAGAAACAATTTTCGAGCATCCTGAATTTCGGAAGAATATGGGCAAACTGGGAATTGCAGAGATATGGATCACTCCCGGAATAGACCAACGCTGGGACGTGACAAAAGGTACCCAACAAATCTTTGAAACAATGATGAAGAACTTGTCTGAAATAAGCGGATATACAGAACTGGAGTTTGCCCCGGTTATACCCATCGGACACTCGGCAATGGCTACTTATCCGTGGAACTTTGCCGCCTGGAATCCTGAACGTACATTGGCCGTACTCTCTATTCACGGTGATTCTCCCAGAACTCATTTGACGGGTTACGGGCGTGCGAATTTGGATTGGGGAACCCGTACGATTGAAGGTATCCCCTCATTAATGGTAATGGGAGAGGACGAATGGTGGGAAGACCGGTTGATAACCTCTTTCGATTATCGTCGTGAATATCCGAATGCTCCCCTTTCATTTCTTGCTGATGCAGGACACGGACATTTCGACATATCCGATGAATTGATTGATTATCTTTCTCTCTTTCTGAAAAAGACAGTGGAATATCGGTTGCCGGAGCATTCGTCATTGGATGCTCCGATTCAGTTAATTCCGGTAGAAGCAAAGAATGGCTGGCTGGCAGACCGTTGGCGAAAGAATGAAAAGCCTACAGCCGAAGTCGCTTCCTATGATAAGTATAAAGGAGACAAGAACCATGCGTTTTGGTATTTTGATAAGGAAATGGCAGATGCCACAGAAAAATATTACGCCAATGAGCGTGGAAAGACAGAGCAGTATATCGGCTTTGAGCAAAAAGGAAAACTGATAACTTTCAATCCGAAATCCCATGTACGTATGTCTCCTTCTTTTCAACCCGAAGCGGACGGAGTCACTTTCCACCTGAAAGCAGTGTACACAGATACGTTAAGGAACGAATATTCAAAAGAACACAGTACGCATCCCATTCGAATGTCGAGAATTTGCGGTCCGGTGGAAGTGGTGAATGATACAACTTTTACTGTTCGTTTCTATCGGATGGGATTGGATAATCCTAAACGTACAGGAGGCATCTGCCTGATGGCTTCCGTAAAACAGGATCATAAATACCGGAGTGCCGTTCAGCAGGTAGAGATTCGTATTCCTTACCGGAATAAGGAAGGGATACCCCAAAGTATAATTTTCCCGAAACTATCCGATGTAAAAGCTTCAGTGAAAGAAATAAGTTTAAATGGAACTGCTGACTCCGGCCTTCCGGTTTACTATTATGTAAAAGAAGGTCCGGCAGAGATAAAGGGAGATAAACTGGCATTGACTAAAATTCCCCCACGTGCAAAATTTCCGGTAAAGGTGACAGTGGTAGCCTGGCAATATGGGCGTAGCGGAGAACCTAAAGTGCAGACTGCTGAAGCAGTAGAACAGAGCTTTTATATTACTGCCCGTTAGTTTGACAAAGAGATTGTCCAAGGAATCAGAGTACTAATTCCTTGAACAATCTTTCCAAAGTCTTATCTAAATCAGTAGAAAATCCCGGATGTGGGCGAGATACTTGTATGCAGGAACTTTTTACTGCAGTCAGCCAACGAAATCTGTCAGGAATATCCATATTGGCTATGGCTCCTCCCTCTTTATTTCCCATGCATATCTTGTCAAAGACCTGTAACCCTTCTTTCAGGCAATTCATATCCAGTTCGGAAGAAAACAGTTTTAGTTTGTTCTCATCTATCGTATAGAGGGATTTCAGGTATTTGGCTTGTTTGGAAAACAACACAATCCCCATATTGATAAACTCCTCCCGTTCTACTTTAGGAACGAAACGGATGACTGCGTATTCATATAAGTGCCTTTCTTGCATTTTGCGCTTCATTTACAAATGTTTCGGAATGTTTCATCCTTTCTTCTAAGAATCGAATATAAATGTCTCTCAAATCCTGTGGAGTTTCTGTGCCTTCTGTCCAGTTCAACCAGTCGTCGGGAATAGCATTGACTATCTCACGGATTTTATCAGAAGTCAATATCTGTCTGAATTCGATATCTACTTCTTCCAGTCTATCGGCAAACGGTAATAATACATGATCTTTTATCTGTACAAAAGGAACCAGTGCCTGTTTTTGCCAGTTAGTCCAGGAATGGTGGAAATAAAGGGACGCCCCATGATCTATCAGCCATAGTTCTTTGTGCCATATCAACATATTGGTGTTTTTAATGGTACGGTCTACGTTAGTCAGCAAGGCATCCAGCCATACTACTTGCGAAGCCGTTTTTCCATCTACTTGATGTACTATCGGATCAAAGGTCAACGAACCGGAAAGGAAATGCAATCCCATATTCAGTCCTCGACTCCATTGAAGTAAATCCTGTATCTCTTCGTCTGCTTCCGTTCGTCCGAAGGCCTCGTCCAGATTCAGAAAAACTATTTCGGGGACTCTGAAACCCAGTGCACGGGCTATCTCCCCACCAATCAGTTCGGCAATCAGCGCTTTTGTTCCGTGTCCTGCCCCCCTGAATTTGACTACATACTTAAATTCATCGTCAGCTTCGGCTAGAGCAGGCAATGAGCCTCCCTCACGCAGAGGAAGAATATATCTTGTAACATTTGCCGTACGTAAATCCATGTAGCTCCTTTCTTTAATTTGGGGAATAAAGATAGGACGTTTTAGATGAATTTTATAAGAAAGTGGGCTTTAAATTAAAGAATTGTAGCTTAATTAAATAATTTTGTGGCTTTGAGTGTTTAAGGCACCTTGTTCGTATCTTATAGATAAAAGATAGAAATAATATGAATAAGAAAGTTTTAGTTACGGTAATCTTGTTTGGTTCATTGACAGTATCGGGTATAGTGTCAGCTCAATCTGTATATCCCGGACAACATCAGGGAAAGTTGAAAAAGGAAACAGTCGCTCCCCTTCAGGCGGAAAGTTTTGATTTGAAAGATGTTCGCCTGTTGCCAAGTCGTTTCCGTGATAATATGCTTCGGGATTCTGCCTGGATGACGTCAATAGATGTGAATCGTCTGCTACATAGCTTCCGTACCAATGCCGGTGTATTTGCCGGACGTGAGGGCGGATATATGACAGTGAAGAAACTGGGTGGTTGGGAATCTTTGGATTGCGAACTTCGCGGACATACTACCGGACACATGCTCTCGGCACTTGGTTTGATGTACGCAGCTACCGGCAGTGAGATATTCAAACTGAAAGGCGATAGCTTGGTTAACGGATTGGAAGAAGTGCAGAATGCACTGAAAAACGGGTATTTGAGTGCCTGGCCCGAAGAACTGATAAACCGGAATATTCAGGGAAAAGGTGTATGGGCTCCCTGGTATACTCTGCACAAACTTTTCTCCGGGCTGATAGATCAATATCTGTATGCGGATAATAAGAAAGCATTGACTATCGTCACCCGAATGGGTGATTGGGCATACAATAAATTGAAACCCCTTAGTGAAGAAACACGTAAACTTATGATCCGCAATGAATTTGGCGGTATCAATGAGTCATTCTATAATTTATACTCAATAACGGGAGATGAACGTTATCGCTGGCTGGCGGAATATTTCTACCACAATGACGTAATCGACCCATTGAAAGAACTTCGTGATGACTTGGGAACGAAGCATACCAATACTTTCATCCCGAAAGTGATAGCCGAAGCCCGCAACTACGAGTTAACCCGCAACGAGACAAGCAGGAAACTATCGGAATTCTTCTGGCACACCATGATTGACCATCATACTTTTGCTCCGGGATGTAGCAGTGACAAAGAACACTACTTTGATCCGAAGAAGTTATCCCAACATCTGACCGGCTATACCGGAGAAACTTGTTGTACCTATAATATGCTCAAACTTAGCCGCCATCTTTTCTGCTGGACGGGCGATTCATCTATTGCGGATTATTACGAAAGGGCATTGTATAATCACATCTTGGGACAACAAGACCCTGAAACAGGTATGGTAGCTTATTTTCTGCCTTTGCTTTCCGGGTCTCATAAACTGTATAGCACAAAAGAGAACTCTTTTTGGTGTTGTGTCGGTAGCGGATTTGAGAATCATGCAAAGTTTGGAGAAGCCATCTACTACCATAACAATCAGGGAATATATGTAAATCTATTTATCCCTTCACAGGTAACCTGGAAAGAAAAAGGACTGACAATCCGTCAGGAAACGGAATTCCCACAGGAAGAAACAACACGTTTTACTCTTCAGGCAGAAAATCCTGTCCGCACGACTATTTATCTGCGCTATCCTTCGTGGAGCAAGGATGTAAAAGTTTCGGTGAATGGTAAGAAAATATCTGTAAAACAGAAATCTGGTTCTTATATTGCCATTACCCGTGAATGGAAAGATGGCGATCAAATCTCGGCTACTTATCCGATGCAAATCAAACTGGAAACTACTCCGGATAACCCGGATAAGGCAGCCCTGTTATATGGCCCGTTGGTATTGGCGGGAGAACGGGGAACTGAAGGTATGCAAGCCCCTGCTCCTTTCTCAAATCCTGCTCTTTATAATGATTATTATACCTATAATTTTCATGTCCCAGCACATTTGCGTACCTCTTTGAAACTAGATAAGAAACACCCTGAACGTGCTTTGCAACGTGTAGGAAGTGATTTGAAGTTTACGACAGAACAAGGAGATGTGATTCGTCCGCTATACGATTTGCATCGCCAGCGCTATGTCGTATATTGGGATTTACAATCAGAAGAATAGATAGTAAACAACGAAATGAATAATCGTTTATTAATTGCCGCTTTTGTAAGTATCTGCTTTTTGTCCGGTTCTTGCAAAATATCATCCGGTCAGGGAAGTCGGTATGACTTCTCTTCTTTGGATTCTGTTATCCAAGGATGGGTAGACAAGGGATATTACCCCGGAGCATCCATTTGTGTAGTGAAGAATGATACCGTCATTTTTCAGAAGAACTATCGGGATTATACACCCGATACAAAAGTATATGTCGCTTCTGCCGGAAAATGGGTAGCGGCTGCTGTCATAGGCGCGGTGGTAGACCGTACTGATTTGGGATGGGATGATCCGGTAGAAAAATGGTTGCCGGAATTTAAAGACGATGCTAAAGGTAAGATTCTTCTCCGGCAATTATTATCCCATACATCAGGAGTACGTCCATATCTTCCCGAGCCCCGTGTAGATAACTATAATCATTTGGATTCGGCAGTCACTGAAATTCTCCCTTTGGATACAGTCTTTACTCCCGGCACTCGTTTTGAATATGGTGGACTTGCCATGCAAATTGCCGGAAGAATGGCAGAAGTGGCGATGGGAGAGGAGTTTGAGACTCTTTTTCAAGAACTGCTGGCGCAACCTTTGGAAATGAAAAACTCTCATTTTACCCCAATCAACACGGACGGCGGACATGCACCCATGTTAGGGGGCGGACTGTGTACTACAATGAATGATTATCTTCACTTCCTGTCCATGATTTATCACGATGGAATGTATAATGGCAAGCAAATTATATCAGCAGAAACTGTGAAAGAAATGCAGGCCGACCAAGTGAAAGGCGCCATAATCCCTTCGAATAACTCGGATAATTATGTAGCGAAAGGACTGGGACAATCCCACAATGGAATCTACGGATTAGGAGAATGGCGTGAATTAATAGATAAAAAGACAGGTGAAGCTTATCAGATTAGTTCACCGGGATGGGCCGGTGCTTATCCGTGGATAAATAAACACGATAAAGTTTACGGATTCTTCATCTCCCATGTAGCAGGTTCTTCTGCTAAAGAAGACGGTTTTTCTTCTTTCTTTGGCAGCCCTGTCATTTCACGGACCGTTTCAGAAATACTGAAAGGTAAGCCATTGGTTGTCAAACAAGGACGTATCAATGTAGGAAACGGCTCTCTATACTATGAGGAAGCCGGTCAGGGTGAACCGATCATCTTTGTACACGGTCATTCGCTTGACCATCGTATGTGGGATGAGCAATTTTTAGTGTTTGCGAAAAAGTATCATGTCATTCGCTATGATTTAAGAGGATACGGCATTTCTTCTTCCCAAACAGAAGATTATCAATTTATGCATGTTGAAGATCTGGTTACTTTGATGGACTCTTTGCACATCAAGAAAGCGCATATCGTCGGACTTTCTTTGGGGGGATTTATCACTGCTGATATGTTGGCGTATTTCCCAGACCGGATGTTATCGGCTTTTTTAGCCAGTGGAAACATTCGAAAGTCCAAAGGTCCCAGTGAACCGATGACTAAAGAGGAAGCAAAGGTACGTGATGACGAAATAGCTGCCCTGAAAAAGAAAGGAGTGGAAGTGATGAAGAAAGAGTGGTTTGAAGGATTAATGAAATCCGGTGGTAGCCAGCGTGAACGGATGCGTGTGCCTTTGTGGCAGATGATTGACGAATGGGATGCGTGGCAACCGCTACACAAAGAAGTACGGGTAGTAGCAGGGCTGGATGCTATTGAAGAATTGAAGAAGAGTCACCCTGCTGTACCTGCCTTAATTGTAGAAGGTCATTCTTCTGATAACAAATTTTCAAAAAATCCTCCCATATTGGAATATCTACCTAATGGAAAGCTGAAAATCATAGAGGATTGCGGGCACATGATGAATATGGAGCGACCGGAGGAATTCAATGCAGCTTTAGAAGAATTTTTAATCAATATTGAACAGTAAAATGAAAAAGCAATAAATATCATGAAACAAATAGTTCTATGCCTGATCGGAATATTATTAGCATCGTTTGTATCTGCACAAAAGATAAATCATCCTTCACTTTTGTATACCCCTCAACGCATTCAGCAGGTAAAACAACGTATGCAGAATGAACCGAAATTGCGGGAAGCCTGGGAGGATATTCAGAAAACCGCCGATGAAGCCTTACAAAAGAAAGATTTCAATCGGTTGGATTATTTGTCGTTGGCCTATCTGATGACGGATAATAAAGAGTATGCAAATATAATCAAAGAGATTCTTTTGAAAGCTGTGGAAGCCGAATCCTGGGGAGATATGGAAATGATGGCACGTATTCCTGCCTGGCGTTCGCAACTGGGCATGGCACATAAGAGTTTCCTTTCTGCCATAGGATATGATGCAGCTTATAATATAATGTCTTCTTCGGAAAGAAAAAAGATTGCCGAAGGCTTGAAACGATTGGCTGTAGAACCTGCATTGGGAGACTGGCTGCTGGAACCTACCCGTATCCATTCTTTGAATTCTATGGGACATAACTGGTGGACTTCTTGTGTATGCCAGGGTGGAATATTAGCATTAAGCCTACAGAATGAACTTCCCGAAGTAAAAGATTGGGTGGAGCAACTTCATGAATCACTACCCGAATGGTTTGACTTTGCAGGCGATGCCTTGCAGCAGAAAGCAAAGAGCTTTGATGAGGCCGGAGGAATGTATGAAAGTCTCAATTATGCAAATTTTGGTATTCAGGAAGCTCTTTTGTTTCGGATCGCCTGGATAAACACTCATCCGGGACAAAATCCCGGTGATATACCCCAATTAGCAAAACTTCCGAACTACTTTTCTCAAGTATGCTATCCCCGTACAGGTGTGCTGCATAGTTTGAATTTTGGTGATAGTCATAAGAACGTATCAGCAGAATCCAGTATGATGTTATTGTATGCATTGGGACTGAAAGACCCGACTATTCTGTGGTATATAGCCCAAGTAGAGCAAGGACAGCATCGTGATGGATTTTTCCTGAATCGTCCGATGGGCTTTCTCTATACCCCTGATTTGAGTAAAGCTCCCATAACTCCCGATTTGAAAACCTCACAGCTATTCTCGGATTTCGGTTGGGCCACCATGCGTACTTCTTGGGAGAAGGATGCTACGATGCTTGCTGTGAAAAGCGGTCATACGTGGAATCATTCCCATGCGGATGCCAACTCCTTTATTGTTTTTCATAAAGGCGTTGATATTATCAAGGATGGAGGAAACTGCTGGTATCCCAATCCTGCCTATCGCAACTATTTTTTTCAAAGCCAGGCACATAATGTAGTCCTGTTCAACGGGGAGGGACAACCTCGTGAACAACAGTATAGCGGCTCTACTTTGCGAGGAAATCTTTATCATCTCTTGGATGCGGGCAATGTGAAATATGTTTTGGCCAATGGAACAGGTCCTGTCTCTAATAATTTCAGCCGTAACTTCCGTCATTTCCTGTGGATGGATAATGTGATTTATATGATCGATGATTTGAAGACACATAAGGTAGGACAGTTCGAATGGTTATGGCATACCAATGGAACTTATAAGAAATCGGGCATTGACGTGAATGTGACAAACGGAAATTCTTCAGTAGTCATCCGTCCTTTATATCCCCGCATGCTGGCTAAGTCCGATTTTGTGCACGACTATCCCGAAGATTTATATTGGGAAGAAATAGAAGCTCCTACGGAAGATTTGAAAGGAACCGAAAAATATTATTCATTCCATTTACCAGCCGAGGTGAACCGTGTGAAAGGACTGACAGCTATTATTCTGAAAGACGCTCCCGATGAAAAAGACCTGCCTCAAATGGAAAGACGTGAAGGGCAGGACTGGATAGGGCTTCGTATCCGTCATAAAGGTAAAATTACCGATTTATATATCAACCAACTGGCGGACGGAAGATTAATGCACAGTAATTCATGGATTATGCCCGACGACTGGATGACAGATGCTTATATGTTTGCAGTTTCTTACCCAGAAGGTACTGAAGCAAAGAACGCTAAGGACTTCTTTATTGCTTATGGAAGTGCATTGAGACGGGGTAATGAAACTTACTTTTCATCATTGGCTAAGCTGTTCGTTATTCAGAAAGCAGAAGATAAGAAACTTGATCTTTGGATAAACGGACAGCCGAAGATAAATACCACCTTTAGAAGCACAAAGAAGCCTGTGTCTGTAGAAGTGAATGATAAGAAAATCCCGGTAGTTTATCAAAAATCGCAGGTGAAGGTGAAATTATAAATTCTACAATATCGTTCTTGTATATATGCTGTTATCTTTTTCTAAGGTAGTAAATTCTTTATTTTTGTTACTCAAATATTTTTCAAATAACATTGAGTAAATAATTTAATCCCTTCGTATTTGTCTATGTGCATATAGAGAATACGAAGGGATGACTTTTTTAATTATAAGTACTTCCTTTTGGAGATTTTTATGTATGTTTGTCACATGTTTAATATGAAAGGAAGCAGTTGTAAGTGAAAGACACGATTAAATATCTGATTCTTATATTAATATATTTGGCTTGTGGTGTGGAACTACAAGCTAAAGACTATATATTCCGTAATATTGTCATGTCTGACGGGCTGTCAGGACTGTTGGTCAATGCTATTTATAAAGATTCCGAAGGTTTTGTGTGGTTAGGGACAGATAATTGTCTCGACCGTTTTGATGGAGTGAAAGTACGCCATTTTGAATTCCGGGGTATTGAGTCAGGAAGAAAGAAGCGGGTGAACAGCGTTACAGAAACAGCCAACAAACAACTGTGGGTAGGAAATGGAATCGGACTTTGGCGATTGAACCGTACAAACAGTCAATTGGAAAGAATTGTCCCCGAAAAGATTGATTTTGCCGTAAATACTTTGTTGGCTAATGAGGATGGTCTTTATATCGGCACAGAGAAAGGCTTATTCATTCATAAAGACGGTCAATTACTACAGGTCTTGACAGACCGGAATATGCTTGCTGCCTGTAACAGAATCATGGATATTTGTCTGAATGAAGACAAAACCGTATTATGGCTGGCTACGGTGCAGGGGCTGTTCTCTTATTCACTGAAAGACGGAAAGATTGATTCCTGGCATTTTCAGGAGAATGTGCCCGAAGCCGATTATTTCCGTTGCCTGACCCGTATTGGAGAAACGCTTTATCTAGGCACAATGAGCCAAGGTGTAGTACGTTTTGATATAAAAAAGGAAACATTCTCTCATACAGTATCTTTAGGCTGCGATGTCATTTCTGATATATCCAGCGATGGGAAAGAGACTGTTTATATAGCTACTGACGGTAATGGCGTCCACTTCCTTTCACACAAAGACCAACAAGTGACACGTCGTTTTTACCATGATGTCAATGATAAGGAAGGAATTCGCAGTAATTCTATTTATTCCTTACTTGTAGATGATAGAGGTGCCGTCTGGGTGGGGCATTTTCAGGCAGGGCTGGATTATTCACTCTATCAGAACGGCCTTTTCCGTACGTATGCCTATCCACCTTTATTCAATTCGGCAAATCTTTCCATTCGTTCTTTCGTAAACAGAGGACAAGAGAAAGTTATCGGTTCACGTGACGGTTTGTTTTATATAAACGAAGCCACCGGAGTAGTGAAAAGTTTTGTAAAGCCCGTTTTGACTTCAGATCTGATACTGACAATCAGCTTCTATCAAGGAGAATATTATATCGGTACGTATGGTGGCGGTATGATGGTACTGAATCCGGGAACATTATCTCTGAAATATTTTGCACAGGGCGATACGGAGCTTTTTCAAAAGGGACATATATTCTGTGTGAAACCGGATGCAAAAGGAAATCTTTGGATAGGGACTTCACAAGGACTCTTCTGTTATAACGGACAGACCAAACAGACCAAACAGATCAAACACTTTACTAGTGCTAACTCCCAACTGCCGGAGGGCAATGTGTATGAAGTAAGTTTTGATTCTACAGGCAAAGGATGGATTGCCACCGAAACCGGTATGTGTATTTATGACCCGGCTTCTCAAAGTTTACGCTCTAATGTGTTTCCGGAGGGATTCGTTCATCGGGATAAAGTGCGTACTATCTACGAAGATGCTGGACACAATCTCTATTTTATCCGTGAGAAAGGGAGCTTGTTTACATCTACTTTAACGATGGATCGTTTCCAGAACCGCTCTATCTTTTCTACTCTTCCGGACAATTCGCTAATGTCTGTTATAGAAGATAACCAAGGCTGGTTGTGGGTGGCTTGCAATGACGGGCTATTGCGTATCAAAGAAGAGGGAGAGGAATATGATGCTTTCACTTTCAATGATGGAGTGCCGGGACCTACTTTTACGAATGGAGCTGCTTATAAAGATGAAAAAGGACTATTGTGGTTTGGTAACACCAAAGGACTGATTTATGTCGATCCGAAACGTGTGGAC
Source organism: Bacteroides sp. AF32-8BH (assembly GCF_003435205.1). NCBI lineage: Bacteria > Pseudomonadati > Bacteroidota > Bacteroidia > Bacteroidales > Bacteroidaceae > Bacteroides > Bacteroides sp. AF32-8BH. The sequence continues at coordinate 56,505 of NZ_QVLZ01000031.1, forward strand.
GAAGTGCGTGGCAAGGTCCGTCCGATCGTATTTACTGACATATTAGCTAATGGTGTCCCTTTTACCAGCTCCTCTTTGAAATACAATCAGAATAATTTGACTTTCTGTTTCACAGACTTTGCTTATGGTCTCCCATCTGCCTTACTATATGAATATCGATTGGAAGGAGTGGACAAGGACTGGAAATTATTGGCAGCACAGAACGAAGTTTCTTATTACGGACTTTCTTCCGGGACTTATACTTTCCGTGTACGTCTTCCGGGAAATGAGCAATCCGAAGCTAGCTGTCAAGTGACAGTATGCCCTATGATACCTTGGTGGGGATGGACACTTTCCATTTTATTAATCGTAGGAATTATAGCCTTTATACGGTATTATGTTTGGAAACGTATGCGTCGTTTGCTTGTTTCCTCTGCTTCGTCGATTTCGACATCAACGGAGGAGGAAATACAACAGAGAGAACAAACAGTAGAACATTCGAAAGTAATTTCAGAGCAACAATCTTCCACTGTTGAAGAGAAATATAAGACCAATAGACTGACCGAAGAGGAGTGTAAAGAACTTCATAAGAAACTGGTGGCTTATGTAGAGAAAGAAAAGCCATATATCAATCCCGACTTAAAAATGGGTGACTTGGCTTCTGCATTGGATATTTCTTCACATTCATTATCGTATCTTTTGAACCAGTATCTTAATCAGTCTTACTATGACTTCATCAATGATTACCGTGTTACCCAATTCAAAAAGATGGTAGCGGATAGCCAATATTCCCGCTATACTTTGACTGCACTGGCAGAACTTTGTGGTTTTAGTTCGCGTGCTTCTTTCTTCCGTTCATTTAAAAAGAGTACGGGAGTTACTCCGAATGAATACATCCGTAGTATAGGCGGAACAGCCAAAGAAGAGTAACTTTTCGACTTATTATCTCTGAAATCTATTTTGCGCCCATATTCCCTTCACCCTTCACTTCTCCCTGTTCATCGGGGATAGAGGGTGAAGGTTCTCGATTCACTAAGTGACTTTCTTCCTTTCACTTGTTTCTTTCCATTATCTATTAATAGATAAGTTCTTCTTCTCCCTATATAAACTTCTTTTGGTCCTATTGCAAAGTTGTTTTTTATAGGGAGTAATCTATAAACGCAAGCTTTGTTTTTATAAATGCAACTTGCGTTTATAAAAACAAAGCTTGCAATTATATAATTGAAGCTTTCATTTATAGTTTACCCTTAATCAAATGTAACTTTGCAATAAGTGCAAAACAAGTTTGTCTTTAATGAAATGAAAGTTTTCTCTTAATGTTTATGTCTCATCAAAGCCGTTGATGAGACAATGAATCGGTAAGATCGTGAAATGGTGAGATTGAAAAGGAGAGAAAGGTAAGGGCAAACAGGTGTAAGTGGAGCGAAAATGCGTAGATTTTAGTGTGTAGAGTCTCATTTTATAAAGTGATACTCTATTTGATGTGAATGTAAATTGTTGATAATGAGAAGAGTGTGTTTAAATAAGTCTAACTAGATTCGTTGAGATTGATCTGCTTTATTTTACGACTGTTATATCCGAAATCCCCTCTATATTTGCATCGTGATTAAAACCGAAAAAGATAGTATTATGGAGACAATAGCTAACACTTACGACGACATTATCACCCGTTCTTATGAAGAATATTATCAGGTGATTCTTACCTATATTACTTATCGTATCACTCATCGCTACGAAGCGGAGGATCTAACCCAAGATGTATTTGTACGTCTGCTCGACTACAAACAAATGCTCCGTCCCGACACAGTGAAATATTTCCTGTTCACTATTGCCCGCAATATTGTAATCGACTATATCCGTCGCTATTATAAGAAGCAGGAGATAGACAGCTACATCTATGATACTATGTCTACTTCTACCAATGAAACCGAAGAAAAAATTATCAGTGATGATTTAGTGACAATGGAACGGACCCGTTTGGCTGCCATGCCCGAACAACGTCGGTTAATTTATACATTAAACCGTTTTGAAAATAAAACTTCTCCGGAAATCGCTAATGAACTGAATCTAAGTTGTAGGACGGTAGAAAACCACCTATTTCTTGGACGTCGTGAAATGCGCGAATTCTTCCGAAATTGTATATAATCTTATTCATTAATAAATAACCCTTTGTGCTTATGGAAAAGGAGTCAGAATTTACAAAGAGGTGTTTGTATGCCTCATCTTATTTTAGAGAACAAGAATTTAATACTATTTTTAAACCTCAAATTTAATTTTATGAAACAGAGAAGATTTATGTTTAAACTACAATCTAACAAGGCGGTTACGCTTGCTTTAGGACTGATGCTAGGATTATGTCCTGTTTCAAGAGGGTATGCAGCTCTGGATGATAGTCAAATAGTAACACAAATGCAGAAAAAGGTCAAGGGGCAAGTACTTGATGCTACTGGAGAGCCTTTAATAGGTGTGAATGTGAGTGTTATAGGGCAGACCGGAGGTACAATAACAGATATAAATGGAAATTATTCATTAGATGTGCGTAAGGGAGCCAAGCTGAAATTTTCATATATTGGCTACAAGGAGCAGGTTATTGAAGTGGGAGATCCGACTGTAATTAATGTGAAGATGAGTGAAGATTCGGAAGTACTTGATGAGGTCGTAGTCGTTGGTTATGGTGCGCAGAAGAAAGAATCATTGACTGGTGCTGTAACTGTTGTAAGCGATAAAATGATAAAAGATAAAGGTACCCTTTCTAATCCGGCACAAGCATTGCAGGGACAGGTTCCAGGTGTTATTATTACCCGAAATTCAGCGGCTCCCGGTGATGAAAGTTGGAATATGAAACTACGTGGATCATTCTCGAAAAACAATTCGGATCCCTTGATAATCATTGATGGTGTAGAAGCAGAATCATCAGTGTTTGGCCAGCTGAATCCATCTGATATTGAATCCATTAACTTCTTGAAAGATGCGTCTGCTGCGATTTACGGAAGTAAAGCAGCTGGCGGTGTTATTTTGGTACAAACTAAAAAGGCAAAAGCCGGTAAAACCAAAATAGAGTACAACGGATCAGTAACAGCTAAACTTGTGGGATTGCAGCCTACTCTGATGACTTTGGATGAATGGGGAGATGCAGTTATTCAAGCTCGTACTAATGATGGTTACAAGTCAGATGATACTTGGTTAAGATATGTAGCGTTGGCAAAGGCCAACCGAGGACACTATATTGATCTGAACCATAGCCAAAATCCTTATGCTAATGCATTTACTGATGTAAAGGACTTTGTGTTTTTTGATACGGATTGGCAGGATATTTTGTGGGGTACTACAGCATCTACTTCACATGAATTAAGTGTAGCTGGAGGAACAGACAGAAATACTTATCGGTTGTCGGCACGTTACATGTACGATGGAAGTAACTTGAAATGGGGAAATAACAATAACCAGAGATATAATCTTCGTTTAAGTAATACGTTCCATGTGACAGATGCTTTTGAGATAGAATCGGTTATCGCCTATTCTCGTCAAGATCAGGTTGCTCCGACACAGATTGGTGCAGCATTGACCTCTTCGGTGCAGCAACCTGGATTTCCATCATCAACGATAGATGGCAAACCTTATGCCTGGGGTACTTGGGGAGCTCCAAACTGGTATTGCGAATTGGGTGGTGACAATAAATTGAAAGTTTCTGGAGTGAACATCAGTGAGACCTTCAAATATAAGTTTAACAAACATTTTGATGCTGTAGCTACCCTGGGGTATAATACATCTACCTCTACGCGAGATATTCAAGGTAAATCTATCGATTGGTATAATTATGCCGGTACAGAAGTGACAATGACCAATCCGACGGCTGATAAGAATTATTATTATAAGACTTTTTCGCGTACGGATATGTACACGTTGAATGCTTATTTAAACTGGCATCAGACATTTGCGGAAAAACATAATCTGGCAGCTATGATCGGTACTCAATACAATCTGAAAGAGTATGATTATACACCGGTTAAAGCACAGAATATATTACCCTCACTGGAAATTATTAATGGTACGGGCGAAGTACTATTGAAGAATTCATCCAATGATGGTCCTGAAAAATGGCACGAAGGCCTATTATCTTATTTTTCCCGCTTAAACTATAATTATAAATCAAAGTATTTATTGGAAGGTAATTTCCGTTATGATGGTTCATCTAAATTCCAACCGGAAAACCGATGGGCATTTTTCTGGGGAGTATCTGGCGGTTGGCGTCTTAGTGAAGAAGAGTTTGTTAAGAAACTGAATCTTTTTGATGAGTTAAAGTTGAGATTGTCTTATGGTACAGTTGGTAATCAGGGAGGTATTGATCGTTATGACGGCGTTCAGCTTTATAATTACTCGCAGAATTCAGGTGCTTTAATCGGAAGTAGCAAGATTTCTTACATTGACACGAATGGTAAACTGTTGAGCACAGATCGTAGTTGGGAAACAATTAAGAACTATAATATAGGTTTGGATTTCGGCCTGTTCAACAATAGATTGACAGGAACTGTTGAAGTTTTCTGGAAAGACTGTAACAATATGCTGATTGATGTCACTTATCCTGGAATATTGGGTGACAAAGCGCCTACTGCAAATGTTGGAAGCTTTAAAGCCAATGGTTGGGAAGGTACATTAAACTGGTCTGATAAAATAGGTAAAGTCTCTTATCATGTTGGTGGTACTTTTACATATACCACTAATGAATTGACAGATAATGGAGGTAGTGCTACGATTAAAGACGGTGTACGTTCCGATCGTGAAGGATATCCATTGAATTCAGTATTTGGTTTAAGATATTGTGGAAAGATTCAAACGCAGGAAGAATTGGACAAATATATGAATCGTTATGGAGAAAATAACTCTATAGATATGCCGGCTATGTTGCGTCTGGGTGATAATATGTTTGAGGATGTGAACCGTGATGGCAAATTGACTGAAGAAGATTTTGTATATTTAGGAACGGATGATCCGAAAATATCTTTCTCATTCAATGCCGGTTTAGAGTGGAACGGCTTTGATGTATCTGTCATTTTCCAAGGAGTAGGCAGACGTACAGTTTGGCGTGACGGGGACAATAGCAGTAATGTAAACTGGCGAGTTCCGATGAGATCTGTCTATATGAATACGACTAATCAGTCTGTAGGAAACGTATGGTCTCCGGAAAACCCGAATGCACATTATCCTACTTATACAAATACGGCGCAGATTAATAACTATAACTATAGATGTTCTTCCTGGTCTGTTGAAGATGGTTCTTATCTTCGTTTGAAGAATATAACTTTGGGTTATACACTACCATCTGCTTTGCTTGCAAAAACAAAGGTATTGAGTTATGCCCGTTTGTATATCTCTGGAGCTGATTTGTGGGAGACATCTAAGATTAATGATGGCTGGGATCCGGAAGCTTCTCGTAAAGTATCGACTTATGGCCGCTATCCTTTCACCAGAAATGTAACAGTTGGATTAAATTTAACCTTTTAAACATTGAATAATATGAAATTATATAAGATAAAAAGTTTCCTCATACTTGCAGCAGGACTGATGCTACACTCTTGTCTGGATTTGGACCCGCAGGATCAATTAGCTGAAACAAATATCTGGAGTTCTCCTGCCGATTATAAATTGTTTGCTAATCAGTTCTATAGTTGGACACGTGACTTTAGATCACTTGATAATAATTCAACGAAACCTTTACATTCGGATTATAACTCCGACCTGTTTACATGCAAAGACGACCGCAACCGTTTTAGCAACGGAACAAACTCTGTTCAAGAGTCAGATGGTAATTATGGCTCGGCTTATGCGCATATCAGACGTACGAACCTGTTATTGCAAAATGCAAGTAATTACGCTAATCAAACGGATATTGCACAATACGTAGGAGAGGCCAAATTCTTCCGTGCCTATTTCTACTTTGAATTGGTTCAGCTTTATGGAGATGCGATTATTGTAAAGAAACCATTGGATGTGACAGATCCGGAACTGAAAACCGCCAGAAATGATCGTAGTGAAGTAATTGATTTCGCTATTGAAGATTTAGAGGCCGCAGCAGAACTATTACCTAAATTTTCGGAATTAAGTACTGAAGATAATGGCCGAATCAGCCAAGAAGGTTGTTGGGCTTTCTTGTCGAGAGTGGCTTTGTATGAAGGGACTTGGCAAAAGAGCCGTGGCAATGCAGAACGTGGCAAAGCGTTGCTGGACATTGCAGCGAAAGCTTCCGGAAAGGTAATAGCTAGTAATACTTTTAGCTTGTTTAAACCGGAAGCATTGGGAGATAGTGCGCAGAAATATATGTTCATCCTGGAAGATGTCAAATCAAATCCGGCTGGATTACAGAAGAGTGCGAATAAAGAGTATATATTCTCACGCCGTCATGATGAAGTATTGGCTCCTATTGGTACAAATATAACCAAAGGTAGTTTGATAAATGTAATATGGGTTAGCCGGAAATTTGCTAATATGTATCTCTGTCAGGATGGTTTGCCTATTGAAAAGTCGGAGATGTTTGATCTTTCTAAAGGATATGATAAAATGGATTCGGAATTCATGAACCGTGATAATCGTATGCGATATACTTTGGCTCGTCCACATGATAATTTTTGGAGTAATAATAATCCTCGTGTAACATGGAAGAGTGATGCTGAAGATCTGAAGTCAGCTTCCATTAAGAATTACATCCCGGATACCGGCACTGGTTATCATAATCAGAAATGGGCATCAGAGCGTGCCGTAAAGGATAAGTTTGAAGGTTATGATTATCCTATCATTCGTTATGCAGAAGTTCTGTTGAATTATGCCGAAGCTGTATTCGAACGTGATGGAGCGATTTCGGATGATGATTTGAATCTTTCTCTGAATCTGGTTCGTTGCCGTGTCAATACTAAAATGCCTAAGTTAACAAACAGTTTTGTGTCGGAACATGGATTGGATATGAGAACAGAAATACGTCGTGAACGTACTATCGAACTCTATAATGAGGGTTTCCGCCTGGATGATTTGAAGCGTTGGAAAACAGCGGAAACAGAGATGCCGCAGGATATTTTAGGTGTTAAGTGGAAAGGTACTGAATATGAAACAACTTGGTCTAAGTGTCCTCATCCTAGAAATGATGATGGTATTCTGGTTCTTGAAACCGGACGGAAATGGGCTGAAAAGAATTACTTGTTCCCATTACCAAAAGATCAGTTGCAACTGAATCCTAATTTGAAGCAGAATCCGGGATGGGAATAAATAGATTGAAGAATTAAAAACATGAATCGTATGAAAAATAGATATTCTTTTTGGATGAATAAACTTTGGATAGTTGGTTTTATGACCGGATGTCTGACCTTGTCTTCATGTGACGATGAGAAAGACCTGACGACTGGAATGCCCGAGAATCAATTAATTAATAATATAGTTTTAAAAGTTACGAAACAATTGCCGGTAGCAATTGGTATGGATACGACTATTGTACATAGTATTGTTCCGGCAAATCCTACGAATCCTGAATTGCTATGGACTTCCTCTGATGAGTCTGTTGCCACTGTTGCTCAAGATGGGACAATCACTGGTAAGGCGGTGGGAACAGCTGTCATTACTGTAATGCCGGCTATTGGATTTGGGGTGACAAACTCTACCTTACAGACTGTTGAGGTAACGGTAGTACCTGAAATTATAAAAGCCACTTCCATCGAATTTACTAATGAAGATGCCGATGGTAATCCGTTGACTGAATTATATCAGATGGATGACGTGCAATTGACTTACAATATTTTGCCGGAAAACCATACTTACTCCTATTTGACATGGAAGAGTAGCGATGAAGGCATTGCAACAGTTGATGAAAATGGTAAAGTAACAGGTGTTGAACCAGGTAATGTCACTATTTACGCTTACACACATGACGATAGCGGAGTCATTGGTAAAATTGATTTGAAGATATTGCCATATATTCCAGTAGAGGATATAACTATTCGTCCGTATGATGATATGTTATATATGGATGAAGTAATCACTTTAGATTATACATTTACTCCTGAATCGGCAACTGCAAGTACAGTTGAATGGACTTCTAGTGATGATAAAATTGTCACGGTAAAACAAGGTAAAGTTACCGCAGTAGGCTTTGGAACAGCTGTTGTTACGGCAAGATGTATTGCGAATGATAAATCGGCTTCAGTTACGATTACTGTTGAGGCAGGAGCATGGATCTGGGATAAACGTAATAACTTTAAGAACTGGGAAATTAGTCAGGCTTATTCAAGTTTTGTCATTCAGGATGGTAAGATGGTAGTAACTTGCGGTCAGCAGAATGCGGATATGAAACGTGCCGATTTAAGACTTGCGGTCAGTGCGACGGCACCTGTTTACATGAACTGGGGAAATTATCCGGTACTTGCATTGCGAACGGACCTTCCTGGTGGTGGTAAAGGCGTAGGCAAAGGCGGTGTTTATACCTTGAATCTGGCACCTGTTACCGGAAGTGGCGCAAATAAAGCTGAAAATAATGGACTTTTGCTGGAGGATGGTACTCGAATGTTATATTGGGATGTTTCAGCTTGGGGAAATGTTTCGACAACAGAAACAATTCCGTACAGAACATTTGAAGTCAAAGTTGCTGATATTTATAACCAGAACTTACCGACAAGTAAGTATACTGTGTATTGGATTAGAACCTTTAAGAGTGTAGCAGAAGCGGAAGCTTTTGCTAAAGCTGAAGTGAAAGCTGAAAACTAAGTATTTAATATATAAAATAATATATTGTATTCCATGAAAAAGAATTTTATACTAACAATAGCTTTGTTCGCAACTGTCACATTGAGTGCATGCAGCGAGATTGAAGATGGAGTAAATAGAATGGATGAATGGGAAGATGAAAAGATAGAAGTCGACTATCCTGTCAGTTTCGTACATCCAGGTATAATGCATACGAATAATGATATTGAACGTCTTCGTGAAATAGTGACGAACAGAGAGCAACCAGGGTATGGTTGTTATGAGATTTTTGCCAGTGATGCTCGTTCGAAAGCAGATTATACACTTCAGGGACCTTATAAAGAAATTTATCGGGGAAATGATAATGGGACTCGTCCGAGTATTCAGGGTAAATATGAAAGTGATTTTAATGCAGCTTATCAAAATTCTGTAATGTATGCAGTAACACAGGACGAGGCTCATGCTAAGAAGGCAACAGAGATTCTTATGGCTTATGCCAATACATTGGAAGCTATTGTTGCAGGAGATCAGCCATTATTAGCTGGTATTATGGGAGTGAAATTTATGTATGCTGCTGAAATGATGCGTTACTTGTATCCTAAGGGAATGACTGATGAAAATTTTGCCAAGGTCTGCTCCATGTTTAAAAATATATTTGTTCCGATACTCGATGATTTTATGGCAACTCCGGCTTATACGAATGGTAACTGGGGAGCATCTGTCAGCATGTCTTATATAGCAGCTGCCGTACTTTTCAATGATCTGGATATGTATAAGAAAGCTGTAGACTTTTATTGTAACGGGATAGATAACGGAACAATCCGGAATTATATAGATGGGGAGACCGGACAGTGTCAGGAGAGCGGAAGAGATCAGGCTCACGCTCAATTGGGCTTGGCATGTTTATCTGTGACTTGTGAAATCGCATACAAACAAGGTACCGACTTATATGGAGTGTTGGATAATCGCTTGCAGAAAGGTTATGAATATACTGCGCAATATAATGCCGGGCATGATGACGTGCCTTTCAAAACATGGAAAGATATTACTGGCAAGTATTGTAGTTGGACGAAGATTTCAAGTGACCAGCGAGGCGTATTCCGTCCGGTTTATGAAATGGTGTACAATCACTATGTGAACCGCAAGCGTGGGAGTATGAAATATACAAAAGAAGTGATTGATAAGATCCGCCCTGAAGGTTACTATTATGAGCACTTTGGATTTGGAACTTTCTTATTCAACGATAAGGCAAAATAAAGATCGTTTTATCTTGAAATTCTGATATAGAGGGGAAGATATCAAAGTGAAAAAGAGCCTTTGGTATCTTCCTTGTTACTGTTATCCGTATGATGACATAGAGTCTGTGAAACATTATAATTGAAAAAAGAATATATGAATATTAAGAAGAGAGTGTTTTCTTTGCTCAGTTCATGCTATGTAGTAGGTTGTCTGTTTGCCCAGAATATATTGATATCTACTCCGGCAACTTCATTAGTATTGTCGGCTCCAGAAAAAGGAGAGCTGAAATACATATATTATGGCGCCAAGCTGTCTGATAGAGATTTTCAAACTATCGGAAGTCTGGATAAAGGCAAATATGCAGCTTATCCGGTTTATGGGCTGAACTGCCCGTCTGAAGTTGCTTTGGCAGTGAAGCATAATGATGGTAATATGACTCTTCAACTTGAAGTTGTGAAAGTTGAAAGTTCCCATCAGGACGAAGCGAACCTGACCATCATTTCTTTGAAAGATAAAGTTTATCCTTTTTATGTGAAAATGTACTATAAGGCATATCAGGATACAGATATTATTGAAATATGGAGTGAAATCAGCCATCAGGAGAAGAAAACAGTAGTACTTAATCAATTTGCTTCAGCTTATTTGCCTATTCGTAAGGGAGATGTCTGGTTATCACATTTGTATGGTGCCTGGGCCAATGAAGGACGCTTGGAAGAGGTGCCGTTAGATGCCGGAATGAAAGTAATTAAAAATAAAGATGGAGTACGCAATTCGCACACAGCTCATGCAGAAGTAATGTTTTCTCTTGATGGAAAACCTCGGGAGAATGAAGGACGTGTTATTGGTGCCGCTTTGTGTTACAGCGGAAATTATAAATTGCGGATTGATACGGACGAGAGTGATTATCATCATTTTTTTGCAGGTATTAACGAGGATAACTCCACCTATAACTTAAAAAATGGAGAAGTTTTTCGTACACCGGAACTGGCTTTGACCTATAGCGATGAGGGCTTAAGTGGAAGTAGTCGTAATTTTCACCGTTGGGCCAGGTTGCATAAATTGGCTAACGGTACAAAACTGCGTAAGATTTTGTTGAATAGCTGGGAAGGTGTTTATTTTAAAATTAATGAGGATGGCATGAATCAAATGATGGCAGACATTGCTTCCATGGGAGGTGAATTGTTTGTCATGGATGACGGATGGTTTGGCGACAAGTACCCTCGTAGAACGGATAAGACTTCCTTAGGGGATTGGGTCGTAGATAGAAAGAAACTTCCGTCAGGGATAGGAGGATTGCTTGAAAATGCACGGAAAAATGGAGTAAAGTTTGGTATCTGGATTGAACCGGAGATGGCAAATACGACAAGTGAATTGTATGAAAAGCATCCTGACTGGATACTCAAAGCTCCTAATCGTGAATTGGTTTTAGGCCGTGGAGGCACACAAGTTGTTCTCGATTTAGCTAATCCGAAAGTTCAGGACTTTATTTTTGGTATGGTAGATAATTTGATGACAAATTATCCGGAAATAGATTATATTAAATGGGATGCTAATATGTCTATAATGAACCATGGCTCCAATTATTTATCAGATAATGACCAGAGCCATATGTATATCGCATATCATAAAGGCCTCGAGACGATTTGCCAACGTATTCGCGCTAAATATCCGGAGGTTACCATACAAGCTTGTGCTAGTGGCGGCGGGCGTGTCAATTATGGCCTGTTGCCTTATTTTGACGAGTTTTGGGTAAGTGATAATACGGATGCTTTGCAACGGGTTTATATGCAATGGGGAACATCTTATTTTTTCCCGGCAATTGCAATGGCTTCTCATATCAGCGCATCTCCCAATCATCAGACTTTCCGTCGTATTCCATTAAAATATCGCATAGATGTGGCCATGAGCGGGCGTTTGGGAATGGAGATACAACCACAGGATATGACAACAGAAGAGAAAGAGCTTTGTAAGAAAGCAATTGCAGAATATAAAGAAATTCGTCCGGTGGTACAGTTTGGGGATATTTATAGATTAATTTCTCCTTATGAAAAACAGGGAGTTGCTTCGTTGATGTATACTTCACCGGAGAAAGATAAGGCTGTGGTATATTGGTGGAAATTAGAGCATTTTCATAATCAACACCTGCCACGTGTGCAGCTATATGGTTTAATTCCGGAAGCGAACTATCAAATCCGTGAGCTGAATAGAATTGATACCCAGCCATTGAGTTTTGAGGGAAAAGTATTTAGCGGGGCATATCTTATGGCGAATGGATTAGAAATTCCTAATAATCATATTGTAGATAGAAAGATGCGAAATGATTATTCTAGTAGAGTACTTTATTTGAAGAAGATGGAATAAATCAGGAAATTAAGAAAAAATGATGAAGGGGATTAGGTATTTACCTAATCCCCTTCGTATATATAAGCAAATAGGTTAAGAAATAGATTGTTTGAAATCAGAGATTGGATTCAGTTTTTTAAGTGATTGGTTTTATATAAAGGTAGAAAGAACCTGTTTTTAGGAATAACGAATCTTATTTTGAATGAAATTGATTATTAAGGTATATGCGTAAAAAGATTCTGTTTTTAGCAGGAATGATGGCTTGCTGTTCATTGGCAGGTGCACAAGAAATTTCTAAGACCTGGGTGGCTGATAAGGGGAATGGAACTTATCAGAACCCGGTTCTTCATGCAGACTATTCGGATCCGGATGTATGTGCAGCCGGAGATGATTTCTATATGACAGCGTCCAGTTTTAATTGTATTCCCGGAATTCCTATTCTTCATTCTAATGATTTGGTGAATTGGTCGTTAGTAAACTGTGCTTTACCGATTCAGGAGCCGGAAGAATTCTTCGATAAGGCACAGCATGGTAAAGGCGTATGGGCACCGGCTATTCGTTTTCATAACGGAGAGTTCTACATTTACTGGGGTGATCCGGATTATGGAATCTATATGATTAAAGCCAAAGACCCGAAAGGAAGATGGAGCAAGCCTGTATTGGTGAAAGCCGGGAAAGGAATGATTGACCCGACACCACTTTGGGATGAAGATGGAAAAGTTTATCTTGTACATGCATACGCTGGTAGCCGTAGCGGAGTGAATAGCATCGTAGTTATTTGCGAACTGAATGCTGAGGGAACAGAAGTAATTTCCGATCCGGTGATGGTATTTGATGGAAATGATGGAAAGAACCATACGGTAGAAGGACCGAAGCTCTACAAACGCAACGGATACTACTATATTTTTGCTCCGGCAGGTGGAGTAGCAACCGGTTGGCAATTAGTACTTCGCTCGAAGAACATTTACGGCCCTTACGAATCGAAGATCGTAATGGCACAAGGAAAGACAAATATCAACGGGCCTCATCAAGGTGGCTGGGTAGATACCAACACAGGAGAATCCTGGTTCGTTCATTTTCAAGATAAAGGAGCTTACGGACGCGTGATTCATCTGAATCCGATGACTTGGGTAAATGATTGGCCTGTAATCGGAGTAGATAAGGATGAAGATGGTTGCGGTGAACCGGTAACGACCTATAAGAAACCGAATGTAGGAAAGATATATCCGATAGCCACTCCGCCGGAGAGTGATGAATTCAATACCCGTCATTTAGGGTTACAATGGCAATGGCATGCCAATAAAAAAGACACTTACGGGTTCACGACCGACTTGGGGTATATTCGTCTTTATGCAGGCAGTCTCTCAAAAGAATTTGTGAACTTCTGGGAAGTTCCTAACTTGTTGATGCAAAAGTTTCCGGCTGAAGAGTTTACGGCTACGACCAAATTGACATTTACTGCCAAGCAGGATGGGGAACAAACCGGAATCATTGTAATGGGATGGGATTATAGCTATCTCTCCATTCGTAAGGCGGGAGATCAGTTTATTCTGCAACAAGCAGTCTGCAAGAATGCGGAACAGCAAAATCCCGAACAGATAAAAGAATTGGCAAACATTCCGGTGGAACATCTGAAGATGCCGGGAGTAGCAGATAATGAGTGGCAAATAGTTTATTTGCAAGTAAAGGTTCGTAAAGGAGCCGTTTGTACATTCGCTTATAGTCTGGATGGAAAGAAATACACGACAGTGGGAGAGCCTTTCACAGCCCGACAAGGCAAATGGATTGGAGCCAAAGTTGGAGTATTTTGCGTAACTCCGAATGAGGGCAATCGTGGATGGGCAGATGTAGACTGGTTCCGGATGACTAAGTAACTGATGGAGTGACTAAGTAACTGACCGCTCAAGTAACTGACAAAGAGAAATAAAGATTAAGAATTAACGCGAATATATTTGAACTAAGATGAAAAAGATTGTAGTAGGTCTGGCTGTGATGTTAGGTTTTTGTATGTGCACTCACAAGCCTTCCGGTACATTGGATGTGAATAGGGCATTAGACTACTGTGCAGAGCAGACACAACGTACGCTTACGGAACTGAAAACAGATTCCGGCATTGACTATACGATGATGCCACGTAACATTATGGCTGACGAACACCACTGGAACTGTCGTAAGGCAACGAAAGAAGAATGGTGTGCCGGTTTCTGGCCGGGTGTGCTCTGGTATGATTACGAATATACACAGGATAAGCATATTCTGGAAGAAGCGAAGAAGTTTACGAACTCATTGGAGTTCCTTTCTCAAATACCAGCTTATGACCATGATTTGGGATTCCTCGTATTCTGCAGTTATGGAAACGGCTATCGCTTGACGAAAGATCCTGCTTATAAGAAAGTGATTCTGGATACGGCCGATTCGCTGGCTACTTTATTCAATCCGGTTGTAGGAACAATGCTTTCATGGCCTCGTGAAGTGGAACCACGCAACTGGCCTCACAACACAATCATGGATAACATGATTAATCTCGAAATGCTTTTCTGGGCAGCAAAGAATGGTGGAAATCCTTATTTGTATGATGTTGCCGTTTCTCATGCTGATAAAACAATGAAATGTCAGTTCCGTCCCGATTATACATCCTACCATGTAGCAGTATATGATACCATCACTGGTAATCTGATAAAAGGAGTAACCCATCAGGGCTATGCAGACAGTACCATGTGGGCGCGTGGTCAAGCATGGGCAATCTACGGATATACTGTAGTCTATCGGGAGACGAAAGATCCTAAGTATCTTGATTTCGCACAGAAAGTGACAGATGTTTACCTCGAACGCCTGCCGGAAGATAAAGTTCCTTATTGGGATTTCAGTGCACCGGGAATACCGGATGCTCCCCGTGACGCTTCTGCTGCGGCAGTGGTGGCCTCTGCTTTGCTTGAACTATCCACTTACCTCCCGAATGGAACCGGAAAACGTTATAAAGATGCAGCTATCGAAATGCTGGCAAGCCTGAACTCTGACAGTTATCAGAGTGGCAAGAGCAAACCGTCTTTCCTGCTTCATAGCGTAGGGCATTGGCCGGCTCATTCAGAGATAGATGCTTCTATTATTTATGCAGATTATTATTATATCGAAGCCTTGTTGAGGCTGAAACGTCTGCAAGAAGGACACGGAGTATTGGGATAACAGTATTACCAGGCTTATGAATACGGTAATATCAAAGTATCGGTAGAACTAATAAAGTGAATAATTAGATTAGTATAGATGATAGAGTAAAAAACGAAAAGCTCTGCAAGAACGAAGGTTCCGTGCAGAGCTTTTTTACTGGTTAGGGTTAGGTTTATTTTATTGTTTTACCTTGATGATGTCATAATTCAGATCGCTGACAGCTTCTTGCAAGCTATCGTTCACCAGACGAAGAGTGGTGTCATTTACAATCACGAAATACATCGGAGCTTCACCATCTTTCGGAGTTAACTTAACAGCAGTCACAGGTTTTTTGTTCACTACCTTGTGTACAGTCTGCTGTTTTCCTTTTGAAGTGAAAGTCTTGTTTTGTCCTTGACCTTCAGCATCGAGGTAAGTCATATCCAGTGTATACGCAGTATCTACACCGTCAGTTGCAGCGTTCAAGGTTAGTACATAGTCAATACCCGGACCGTCGGCAGCAGGAAGAGTACCTTCATAAACTTCAGTCAATTCGGTAATCGGAGTCATAGCAAGAGCTAGACTGTCTGCTTGAGCCTCTGCGGCTTTGTTTGCTTTTGATTGGCATGATGCCAAAGCAGCTACGACTGCTGCTAACATAATTACTTTTTTCATCGTTAAGTGCTTTAAGTTAATATAAATATAGTGAGCTATTGCTCGTTTTTTGCTATCCTATTCCTGCTCTTCGTCCCGTTTGATGACAAGCAGTTTGTCTACTCGTCCGCGGTCCATGTCCACCACTTCGAATTGCAGATTCTTGTAGGTGAAGATGTCTCCCGCTTTCGGGATACGGCCAATCAGGAACATGGCTAATCCCCCCAGAGTGGTGAAGTCTTCCGATTCCAGATCTTCATAGGATAAAATACCCATTTCCTCCATGAAGTCGTCGATGTTCATTGAAGCTTCCACCAGCATCGAACCATCCTGCCTTGTGACGATTTCTTCTTCTTCCGTTTCATCCTCTTCAAGGATGTCTCCGAAGATACTTTCGGTCAGGTCGTGCAGTGTGATAATGCCTTCTGTGCTGCCATACTCGTTAACAACAACTCCGAACTTGTTTTTGTTCTTCTTAAATAGCTCTAAAACTTTATTTGCATATAAACTTTCCGGAATAAAGAGGGGAGGACGGGCTATTTCGCGTAAGTTAAACAGCTTTTTACTGCCTATCATCAGGATAATATCCTTTACGGAAACCACACCGATAATCTCATCTTTCCGTTCGTCCACCAACAGATATTTGCTATAATGTTCTTCTTCGATTGTCTTCATCACCTTTTCCTGCGTATCATCAGGGTGAAGGATAATGAGATCTCTGCGATGCGTCATCAGTTCGTTAGCCCGTTTGTCGGAGAAGCGGAACACATCACGTATCATTTCCGTTTCCTCTTTGTCAATCACACCCTGTTCCGAACTTTGATGGAGAATCATTTTGATTTCCTCCTGCGTCATGGGGCGTTCTTCGCTTTTCAAACCGATGAGTTTATTCAGTAGCCGGGTAGAGACACTCAGTAACCATACAAAAGGATAAGAAACCTTTGTCAGCAGAATCATGACCGGGCTGAACAAAGTGGCGTATCGCTCCGGATTACTAAGAGCGATAGATTTGGGTACTAGCTCTCCGATAATCAGAGAAAGATAGGTAATGATTGCTACGGTAGTAATCATTGCCAGGTTGCGTGCATAAGCTTCTGCGCCCGGAATGAGGGAAAAGAAAGGAACGAGATCGTCGGCAATAGCCACACCACCATACGCACCGGATACGATACCGATCAGCGTAATACCGATCTGAATGGTAGATAAGAACTTTTCCGGTTCTTCCAATTGTTTTAAGACTCCACGGGCTGATTTGTTACCTTTTGCGACAAGTGTTTCAAGACGTGCTTTGCTGGATGATACCAGCGCAATTTCATACATGGCAAAAATGCCATTCAGTACAAGTAAGAGAAGTATGATAAGAAATTCCATAAATGGATTAAAATGGTTATAGGGTCGAAATTACAAGAAATCAGGACACTATGCAAATCTATGTTATAGATTAATGATTTTTTAATAATAGTGTGTCCTTTTTATCAAAAACAGAGGAGGAGATACTGCGGTTGACAAACCAATGTATCTCCTCCTTTATTTGATTTAGGAACGATGTCCGTTATTATTTAGCGTAAGTTGCTGCTTTTGCTTTCGCACGTTCGATACGTTTCATGGTATCCGGGTGTGACGAGAACATCTTTTGCAGGTAAGAAGCTTGTGGAGCATCTTTCGACAGTTCGGACAGCTTAGTCAGTGAGTTAGCCATTGCATACGGATCGATACCGTTCTTTACACAGAACTCTACTCCGTAATCATCCGCTTCACTTTCCTGCTTCTGTGAATATTGTGCGCCTGCCAGGGCTTCAGCCATAGCTCCCAGCTCGGAGTCGGTCAGTTTGGCTACTTTATCGCTGCTGGCACCTGCTGCATTCTTCACGGCTGAACGGAGATAAGCATTCTTCATGGCATCTTTAGAGTCTGTGTGAACTACGTGACCAATCTCATGTCCTACCACTGCCATCACTTCTTCATCCGTCATCACATCCATCAGACCGGCGCAAATACGTACACTACCGTCGCCACAAGCGAAAGCATTTACGTCTACTACTTCATATACGCCAAAGTTAAGTTTCAGTCCATCCACTTCTTTGATATGTCCCGTCAACTTCTCCAGACGTTTGCCATATTCAGTATCAGGTTTGGTCAATGGATTATGAGCATCCATCCATACCATATACTCCTTGCTCATGTTGGCGATGTCCGCATCAGATAAAGTAACGGCTGATACTACGTCTTTACCAGCTTGTAATGCTTTCCCTAAATTAACCTTCTTGCCAAATTGTGCGGAAGCTGTCATACCCATGCCTAACAATATGAAGGCAATCATAGCAATTTCTCTTTTCATACTCTTTTTCTAGTTTAATGTTTTATGTATAAATTAATACTCAAATGTTATTCCTAATGTGGGGAGCAATGTCCCGCTCGATTGTTTGAGGCGTTTCATTTTATAGTGTTGGCTGTCGGCAGGAGCTTCCGGATTTTCAATGATACCGGTGCTCATCAATACATCCTGCTGTTTTAGTTTGCTTACCGTGATATTTTGCAAATCAAGATAGAATCCCAGCATACAATGTTTCAGATAAAATGTCTTGTCGATACGGAGGTCTACCTGTGCAAAGGCCGGAAGACGTTCTTTATTATATTTAGAATAGTCGTAATATGCTTTACCTTGTGCATCCCAGGCAGATACAAGAGATGACTTTTCTTCATCATAAGGTGTATAAGGAGCACCGCCGATGCAACTGACTTTCATCCCGACACTCCATTGGCGCGGTAGATTGTAGGTTCCCCGTAAGTTGAAAATATACCGGTTGTCCCATGCGGATGCAATGTATTCACTCTCTTTGTCGTTGCGGTATTCACTTTTAAAGATGGTAAAGGAAGAAGCCAGATTCAGTTTCTTGGCGATCAGCCATTTCACCAGAATCTCCGCACCATACGAACGTCCCTGGGCGGTGGAGGTCAGCAATTCGTTGCCAATCACCCCGTAGTCATTCCCTTTGCAGGTAAGAGGAATGCCATCTACAACGGAGAGCGGAATTTTATCATAATCTTTGTAGAATCCTTCCACGGAAACTTCGAAAGTATCTCCTTTGCGCCAACTGATACCCAAGCTTTCCTGGCTGACTTTCATATAGCGGAGATTGTATTTGTTGACATACGTTCCGTTATTATCCTTAAAACCGAGAGCCGTGTAAGGAGGCAACTGGTAATAAAGTCCTGCATTTCCGCTTAAAAACCAGTGATCGGCAAGTTGATAGGAAAGCGATATGTGCGGTGAAAGCTGGTCGGAGAGTGATTTCATCGCCGATGAATAATTGTTGGCATCCGCTCTCAATCCCAAAGAAGCAGTGAAGCGTTCGTCCATCGAAGAGTAGCTGATAGTGCCGAAAAGTCCCCAGCGCATCATCCCCAAATAAGTATGGTAATCAAACGTTTGTGCCTGATTGGTATATGCCTTTTGAAAGGTGGTGTTGGTATATTGGCTGTAATCCAGGTTCAATCCGAGGTTGACCTTCCAGTTGCGGAAAGAAGAATTGTTTTCGAAACGGAATTTTGTCTCTTGTTCGGTAGAACGGAGGCGGAGCATCAGATTCTCCGGAATACTTTCATCATTCTGACGGTATTTGGTGTTGCGGTTGTTCAGATAGCTGTGACTGACTACCACTGACTGCACATGTGCGCCTGCATAATGACGATAAACGGCTCCCAATGTAAATGTCTCCTGCTTGATTTTCGGCAGGTAACTAAGAATATATTCGTTGTCTTCGCTATCCGCTTTCGTGTTCAATCGCATATTGTCGATTCCTCCGAGTCCCAGCACTGTCAACTCGTTCTGTTCGTTAAACCGGGTTTTCAATTTGAACTGCGCATCGGTGAAAGTCGGCAGGAAAGGGAGGTCGAGCATATCAAACAGGAATTGCAGATAAGATTGACGTATAGATACCAGATAAGAGGTCTTTTTCCCGATATGCCCGTTGGAGGCGAGCGAGACTTCGGATGCTCCGAGGGTAGCCTTTACAGAGTTGTGCTCCATATCTCCGTCGCGCAACTTGAAATCAAGAACGGAACTAAGTGCGTTTCCTCTATCAGTGGGGAAAGCACCGGTGTAGAAATTGACTTCACGTATCAGGTCGGCATTGAGGATTCCCACCGGACCACCGGAGGCTCCTTGCGTACTGAAGTGATTGATATTGGGAATTTCCACTCCATCCAGGTAGAAACGGTTTTCAGAAGGAGAACCACCGCGCACAATCAAGTCATTGCGGTATCCAATCGGTGAGAAGGCAACTCCCGGATAAGACTGAACAATACGTGAAATGTCCCGATTAGCTCCCGGACTTTTTTCTATTTCCTGCAATCCGATAATGCGCAGGCTGACGGGGCTTTCCAAATCACGTCGGAAAGGAGAAGCGGTGACGGTTACTCCTGCGAGTTCGGTCAGGTTCTCTTCCATCTCTATCGAGATATTCAGATCTTTGGTAGATACAATATATTCGGGAGTAGTGACACTTTTGTAGCCGATGGCAGTTGCTTGCAGGCGGTAGATGCCGGGAGGTACTTGTTCGATGGTGAAATGGCCTTCCGCATTGGTGACGCCACCTTTGTTCAGCCCGAGAACCATTACGTTAATGAACTCTAATGGTTGACGGCTGTTTTTCTCAATAACCGTTCCCCTGATTCGATGTACAGGTTGTGCCTGTAGCAGGGAAAGTAGAAGGTTTGAAAATAGTAGCAGTGTCAACAGTCTTTTCATGTGATTGCGAATTATTGCTGCGAAAGTACAAAAAAAGTATTAAAGAATGATACCTTCCGTGAATAAAAATAGAGTCACTTCTTATTTGGTTCGTTTTACTTCTTGATAAAGTTAGCCGGATTTTGTTTCTCATTTCATTTTTATGTCTTATTTTTGTAGGACATATTAAAAACAGATTCCTTATGAAGACTGTAAAACTGATAACTTGTAATGATGCGATGAAAGCACATATCCTTCAAGGGGCATTGGAGAATGAAGGCATCGAGTCTATTCTGCACAATGAGAACTTCTCTACTTTGTATAAAAGTTGTGTGAGCAGTATAGCGGGGGTGGATATATTGGTGGCAGATGAAGACTACGAGAATGCTGTTCAAGTGTTGAAGGATAACGATAGTTGGCCGGAAGAATTAACGCTTTGTCCGTATTGCGGCTCGTCGGATATCCGGTTGGTTTTGAGGAAAGGAAAGCGATGGCGTGCGATGGGTGCTGCCGTACTTTCGGCATTGATGGTCATTCCTCCGGGAGACAACCACTGGAACTATACCTGTAAACAATGTCATAAAACCTTTGAAATGCCGGTTTCTAAATTTGATCCTTCCGCAGTAGCAGAGGAATAACTATATCTAACTATATAACACACAATGAAAAAGAAAAA
This sequence comes from Bacteroides sp. AF32-8BH, assembly GCF_003435205.1. NCBI lineage: Bacteria > Pseudomonadati > Bacteroidota > Bacteroidia > Bacteroidales > Bacteroidaceae > Bacteroides > Bacteroides sp. AF32-8BH. The sequence continues at coordinate 77,990 of NZ_QVLZ01000031.1, forward strand.
ACTTCTATTAATTGCTCTTCTTTTAGTATGGGTGGCTCCTTCGTTTGCTGCCAAAGTAGATACTTTATTAATTAAAAGTCCTTCCATGAATAAGGATGTGCAAGTGGTGGTGGTAACGCCGGATGCTGCGCTGGGGAAGAAAGCGGTAGCTTGTCCCGCCATTTATTTGTTGCACGGTTACGGTGGAAATGCTAAAACATGGATTGGAATTAAACCGAATCTTCCTCAAATTGCGGACGAAAAAGGAATTATATTCGTTTGTCCGGACGGAAAGAATAGCTGGTACTGGGATAGTCCGCTCAATCCGTCTTATCGTTATGAAACTTTTATTTCATCGGAACTGGTGAAGTATATCGACGAACATTACAAGACGATTGCCGACAGAAAAGGACGTGCCATCACCGGATTAAGTATGGGTGGACACGGAGCGATGTGGAATGCGATCCGTCATAAAGATACGTTTGGTGCCAGTGGAAGTACAAGCGGAGGGATGGATATTCGCCCGTTCCCGAAAAACTGGGACATGTCCAAGCAGTTGGGAGAATATGAATCTAACAAGGAAGTATGGGATAATCATACCGTTATCAATCAGATTGATAAGATAGAGAATGGCGATTTGGCTATCATTGTCGATTGTGGAGAAGGAGATTTCTTTTTGAATGTGAACAAGGATTTGCATAACCGCCTGTTAGAAAAAAAGATCGATCATGATTTTATTACCCGTCCGGGAGGACATACAGGGCAGTATTGGAATAACTCCATTGATTATCAGATTCTGTTCTTTGATAAGTTTTTCAAGAAATAAAACCGGGAATACTTGACTTTGGCTTTTCAATGTTGTATCTTTGGTACAGAATCATAAAATAAACCCATAGCGAAAAAGTAAATTTGGGCAAAGCGTAGCGAATTAGCTGATATAGCGTTCGTTACGCTTTGTCTTTCTATGGAACAGAGCCAACGAAATACCACCTCGAAGCCAAACGGTGCAGAAGTTCAGTTACCACCTCGTTACTCCCGTAACGGGTGCAAATTTCTTGCTAAAAGGTTCTTTTTCTGCGTTTTGCGTTGATTTACATAGCTGTCGGTAACTCACTAAGAACTAATTTTGTAACCAAAAAAAGGAGTGAGTTATGCGTAGTACATTCAAGGTATTATTTTACGTGAAGAAAGGCAGCGAGAAGCCTAACGGCAACCTGCCTCTGATGTGCCGTATCACGGTGGACGGCGAGATTAAACAGTTCAGTTGCAAGATGGACGTTCCCCCACGCTTGTGGGACGTGAAGAACAACCGTGCTTCGGGCAAGAGCGTCGAAGCGCAGAGAATCAACCTTGCGGTAGATAAAATCCGTGTGGAGGTAAACCGCCGCTATCAAGAGTTGATGCAGACGGACGGTTATGTTACCGCCGCCAAACTCAAAGACGCCTATCTCGGTATCGGCATCAAGCAGGAAACCTTGTTAAAGCTGTTCGAGCAGCACAACGCCGAATTTGAGAAGAAAGTCGGGCACAGCAGGGCAAAGGGAACATTCCAGCGGTATATAACCGTCTGCAAACATCTACATGAGTTTATCCCGCACACCTACAAGCGAGAGGACATTCCGTTAAAGGAACTCAATCTTACTTTCATCAACGATTTCGAGTATTTTTTGCGCACGGAGAAGAAATGCCGCACCAATACCGTGTGGGGCTACATGATTGTGTTGAAACACATCGTTTCGATAGCGAGAAACGACGGGCGTTTGCCGTTCAATCCCTTTGCCGGATATATCAACTCTCCTGAAAACGTGGACAGGGGCTACCTCACCCAAACGGAGATACAGACGCTCATGGACGCACCCATGAAGAACGCCACCCATGAACTTGTACGAGACTTGTTTGTCTTTTCTGTGTTCACGGGTTTGGCGTATTCGGACGTGAAGAACCTCACCACCGACCGCCT
>NZ_QVLZ01000032.1:0-71856 GCF_003435205.1 Bacteroides sp. AF32-8BH
GAAATGAAGATACCATTAAACAGAATAACAGATTGGATGCTATTAACAAATGGCTCAACTCCCTAAACAAGATTGGTTAGCCACAGAACATTAAACATTAGAAAATGAGAACACCAGTCATAATCCTGTTATTTGTAATCCTGCTTGCCGTAAGCTGCGGAGAGCCTCCCATGCCGCCGTCGGACGAGGAAATGATACGCCATTTCACCACGCACGAGGTGGCGTTCCGTAAGGTGTACGAAATCATGGCAGAGAGTTCAGAAGGTAGTTTTCACTACCCGCCGCTTTCTCCGGAAGAGGTTATTATACTTGATTCAATGGAGCAAAGCGATACATCCCATGAAACGAATGATGAACAAGACATCCCGGTATATGGACTGTTGAAGCCGGAGCGAATCCTACTCGACTCCCTGTTATCAGAGATTGGATGCGGTTTTATCCTTGTTGATCGCAGGGAATGGGGAACGGCAGATTCGGTATATGTGAGCCTCGTTATGCCGTACTACTCCCACGGCATCGTGGATGCCGGAACGTCCAAGAGTTTCGTTTACGATCCCGGATTGAGAAGCCGTCGGAATATCCGTATCACCGAACATGGCGACCTGAACGAGATCTACCGCAGGACGTACAACGACACCACGCTTTACAAGCCCATCAAGGGAAACTGGTACATCGAGTTAGACCATTCGATATAACGGCCCGGAGTCCGTATCAAAGTATGTATCACTTTTTGTCAAGAAGATACATCATAAAGCAGATAATGGCCATCGCAAGGAAAAATAACAGAACCGCAAGGAGTTCGTTAAACCTGCACTTGGCATAGTGAGACATCACTGCTTTGCCTCGCCATTTGTAAATCCTGCTGACGAGCGACATAACGGCAAATGTGACAATGCTAAAAACGACACATGGCAACAATGCCGACACACCTGGAAAAAGCCGGATAGTAACAGTCATCATAGGGAATATCAAAAGAGCGAAGATATAAATCGAGAGCATCATTTCGCCATCGACCCTGCCTGTTCGTCTTGCCTGCTTCCATTTCTCCCCCATCCACCAGAGGTAGTCCCAGAGATAAAACCGTTGCTTATTCTCCTGCCGTTTCATCATGCCCAATGTATAAATCCGAGGTGGAACATCAGCGCTACATTTGCCACGATCAGGGCGATAGCGATAAGAACTATTTTGGCGAGCTTCCTGCCGGGATGTTTCATCTTCCCGTAATGTTCACGGAGTGCTTCACGCCGTCCGGCTGTATAGCGTAGCTTGCAGAATAAATCGGGAAGAAAGCAGAGAGGAATCACTATGGCCAAACCAATCATCCAGCCGAAAAGGCGCAATATCGGTGGAAACCCAAGCGGTATGAGTAGGACGAAGAGCCAGCACCAAAACAGTAGCATACGTCCGTTGAGATTGGTACGCTCCCTTTCGTGCCATATCTCGGCTACATACCACATATAGTCGATGAAGCAGATCCGGTATTTGCGATTGTCCTTTTCCATACCGTTATCTCCATACAAAGAAACCAACCAATATAAGTATAATCAGAACGCTGACCAACACAATCTGAACCCTGCGGCGTGTTTCAGGCTTGCAATCATCAAATAACCACAGTTTGCTGTTAAACTGCCAATGACACGCCCATTTCCAACGGAACAGCAACCCTGCAAGCCATAGGGCAAGCAACCCGACACCAAACAGCAACCCGTATTTCGGGTGAGCCTGCAACCACTCGAAAAACGCTTCCGCCTTGCTGTTCATTGCTTCGTATATATCGGTAACTGTCATACTTATAATTAAAAGGATTCCGAACACAAAAATAATGTTTTCCGTTCACATAATCACTACTTTATGCTCCAAAACACCGGCTGTACGGTTATAAAACCAGGAAACAGCCCCGGTTAAGGTCACGGAGGTTGTTTGCGGGGGTGTTTGTGTTCATTTAGTTCTGTTCCGGCAGGAGCTTGCAAAGCACCGGGTCGTTCTTGATACGTTCCAGTTCCTCGGCGACGATGCGGCCGGCCTCTGCCTTGATACGTTCGTAGTTTTCCTGCACGACCTGTTTCATGTGATCCGTCCCGTTCTCGTCCGTGAAATCGGTAATTTGTGGTATCTTCTTGTACCGGGCCGTTTCCGCTTTCACTTTTTCGTTGTCCACGACAATCTCGCAGTGGAAAATCTTCTGCTCGATACGTTCGTCGAAATTGTCCGCCACGGCCCCGACGAACATTCCCTGCGTGAGCGTCGAGATCTTCGAGGCCGGGATCAGGCTGTCCAGCTGCGTGGATATGGATGTCGATTTGTCGCTGCGGCTCAACGTCATGCTCTGCCGCTTCTGCAATACCTTACCGAACCGTTCCGAGAGTGTCTTGGCCGTTTCACCTACGACCTGCCCGGAGAAGATGTTGCCCACCGTGTTCATCACGACGGCGGCCTCCTTGTCCCCGTAGTCCCTCTTCAACTGTGAAAAATCCTGGAAGCACAGCAGCACGGCGACCTTGTTGCTTCTGGCCGTGGCGATCAGGTTGTCGAGTCCCTTGAAGTAGATTGTCGGCAACTCGTCGATGATGATGCCCGATTTGAGCTGGCCTTTCTTATTTATGAGCTTGACAATCCGGGAATTATACAATCCCAAAGCCGCTCCGTAAATGTTTTGCCTGTCGGGATTGTTCCCCACGCAGAGTATCTTGGGATCGTCCGGGTTGTTGATGTCGAGCGTGAAATCGTCGCCCGACATGACCCAATATAGCTGGGGCGAAATCATGCGGGAAAGCGGAATTTTGGCCGATGCTATCTGGCCCTGGAGCTGGTCTTGAGCGCCTCCGAGCCAGGCATCCATAAAGGGGCTGAGGTAGTTTTCGAGTTCCGGGTAGGATGTCAGAATCGGGAAAATATCCTCGTACCGCTTGTTCAGGAACTCGATGGCGTGCGGGAAGGTACAATACCGCCCGTTGTCGTAGATGCGCAGGAACCAGATCACGGCCGCAAAAAGGATAATGGGGCTTTCCACAAAAAAATCGCCCTGCTTCTGCACCCAGCTTCGGTTCAGGTTGAGCATGATGGTATAGGCGCTCTCGTAGGCGTCCGAAATATCGGTCATGAAGTCCGGGTGAATGGGGTTACAGCGGTGCGAGCGGCGCGGGTCGTCGAAATTTATGACGTAGAAAGTCGGGATTTTCTTGTAACCTTTCTGGTGATTCAGCAGGTGGTTGTAAGCGATTTCCGAAAGATCGGGAAACTTGTAGTCATAGATGTATTGGGTATAGCCCTTTTCGATTTGCTGTTTAATGAACTGGTTTACAACACAATAACTCTTCCCGCTGCCCGGGCTTCCCATGCAGATGCAAGCCCTTTGCGGGTTTACGACATTGGCGAACCCGTTGTTCCACTGTTTGTTATAGTAAAATTTCGTCGGCAGATTTATGGAGTACTCGTTCTCGATCAGGCGTGTTTCCTGCTGGAATGATTCGTTCTCGTTGTTGAAAGGGTCATCCATGAGATTGTTCTTCAGCAGGCGGGACATCCACACGCCGCCCATCAAGAGGCAGATATACCCGGCCGATAGGGTCAGTATGTAGAAAGCCGCGTTCGCCATCGCCGTCAGCGGCAAGTCCAGCAGCCACCAGTTGAAGAAGAACAGCACGCCTCCCGTGGCCAGCGATGCCGTGATTTTCCGCCAGGTAATTTTCTCCTCTTTTACTCCTTTTGTCCCGAGGCATGAAAGGGCGAGGAACACGACGGCGAAAAGTTTCGTCCATAGTATATTCCGGAACAGCCCCGCGGTGCGGTCGAAGTTCAGCAGAATCCTATCGACCACGCCGATATTGATTCCCCATTCCCGTATCTGCCCGTAACAGAACCAGTAGATGTTGATAACCACGAACAAGATACTCAATGCCCGCATGAAATCCATTGTTTTTGCAAGACCCCGAAGGTCGTCTTCCTGTTGCATAACCGTAAAATTTAATAAATGAATGATAATTGAGATGTTATACTTTCCTCCGTCGTGAGGTATTCCGCTTCCGTTGCCCGTCCCGTCCGGCAGGCGCTTGTTTCGGGGACAAGTCCCTCGTGTTTTCCCCGGGATTCCGTTTCCCGCCGAAGCGCAGCTCGAAGGCGTTGGCCGAGTATGCCTTTCCCAGCCGTGATCCGTTCACGACCGTCCGTGTTTCGTGGTCAATGAACGTCACTCCCACGATGCGGCCGTTTTCGTTGCGTCGTATGTAGAGATCCACCCGGGCTCCCCGCAGGCGTTCGCGCAGTTCTTCCTCCGTGGGTTCTCCCCGAAGCGCTTTATCGACCCGGCCACGGATTTGCCTCCTCGTGTCGTCCTTCCCGAACCGTTCGGCGTTGCGCTCCATGTGCCGTTCCAGCCCGTCATACCCGACCTCTTTACCGAACAGTGAGGATTTGAGCGGCGCGGCCACTGCCTTGTCCCCGTTCTCGTCCAGCAGCGTGTAGAGCAATCCCCGGTAGGGGGTTCCGTTCCGCTCTCCCCGGACTTCCTCTATACCTATATTATATAAGGACAACAATGCCCGGAACTCGCCGAGGGTCTGGAAGCGGTATGTCGCCACGGCCGGTTTTATTACCGCTGCCACCTGGCGTTTCAGGTCGCCCCGCGTGTAATCGGCGGGGACGATCCCTTGCCCTTTCTCCCGCCTTCTCCCTTTGGCGGGATGCAGTCCGTACTCCCGTTCCAGTTCCTCGGTAACGGCCACGCTGCGTTCGTTGCGCCTGCTGTCGTTTATCTTGCGCCCGTCCTGGGCCACCTGCACCGACACGATATGGATATGCTCCCGTCCGATGTCGGTATGCTTGAATACGATATAAGGTTGTCCTCCCCAGCCCATGCGCTCCATGTAGGCCCCGGCTATCTCCGCGAGTTGCCCGTCGTCGAGGCGGTCTTCGGGAGCCGGGTTGAGCGACACGTGCACGACGGGTTTTTCCGTCCGGTAGTGCGAGGGCATCCAGCGCAGGAGGTCTTCTGCCGTCGCGGCCACGTTGAAGCGCCCATCCGCCGGCTCCCTCACGATGTGGGTCAGCAGCACCTTCCCGTCGCCCCGATCGACTTTCTCCTGGTTGTACGCCAGCGCGCCGTACACGTCTTTTCCGGTGGTGATATTGGCTACCATCGCTGTTTGAACTCTTCGGAGAGCGACACGACCTGCTGCCCGACGGCCGCCAGTTCACGTGTCGCTCTCTCCAGTTTATAGAGCAGCGCGAGTGTTTTCTTCTCGGAAAAATGCGCGTGCAGCTCCTTCACCACCTGGTTGTAATTCGTTCCCACGGCACGGAATTGGGCGTGGAAAGCGGTCAGCTTCGCCACGTATTCGAGCGTTCCCCGGTCGGTCTTTACCACCCGGAACGCCTCGTTGAACACTCTCGCTTTGATAAAAGCGGCTTTGGACAATAGCCCGGACTGCTCGTAAAGGTCGAGGAAACGGGCATGTTCCACGGCTGAAAAGTTTACCGAAAAGCGGTAAACGGCCGGGTCGTTTTTCGCGGGTCGTCCCCCTTTGCCCCCTCGGGGCTTTCTGTTCTTTTCCATCGCATCGAAATTTTAAGGAGAGGCCAGGGCCCCACCGGTTCCTGAAAATTCCGATCCCTTCGCGGCTTGCCGCCCTTCTGAAAAGCACCGACTCCGGAGGTGCTTTCTCCCCCTTGCGGGCAAGCTGTTTTCTGCTGCAAAACGAGAATCGTGCAGCAGAAAACACAGCTTGCTATTTGCCCTTTGCAAATACCTTCTGCCCGCTCGCGGACAGAACATTGAAAGAGCCGCCGTAAAACGGGGCAAGGACGGCTTCATTAGCGTCGGGATCGTTCACGAGGCAAAGATACCGACCTATTCAATCGCTTGTACCACAAGCGATTATGCCACTTGCGTCCACTTTGACGCCACACGCGGCCATAGCGGAAAAAGAGCATACAACCCGTGTTTTTAAGGGTTTACTTTGCACGTGAGAACGGATACGGGCAATGACACATCCTCCTGTCCGCACACGTGCGGACGGATGCAGAAAACACCGTGTGCAGAGGAAAAAGCGGGTCTTTGTCCGGATAAGCAAATGCGGTTGCGCATGAGTATAAAATCGGACACGCGCCCATGCACCGGCATACCGGCGTAACAGCCTGCCAGCGCACCAGCATATATGCGTGCCGGCATACCTGCATAAAATCTCATGCCGTCACTTGCCCGGATACGTGAAGAGATGAACGATTACCCGATTGTATAACTAAAAACGCATGGAACAATGAAAGAGAAAACGAAATTCGTGGCCTTCTCCACCCAAAAAGGCGGAGCGGGCAAAACCACCCTCACGGTGCTGGCAGCCTCTTACCTGCACTATGTAAAGGGTTTCAATGTCGCGGTCATCGACTGCGATTATCCCCAACACTCCATCGTGGAGATGCGGGAACGTGACCTGAAGCTTGCCCTCGAAGACGAACATTACAAGAGGTTAGCTTACGAACAATTCACCCGGCTTCAAAAGAAAGCCTATCCTGTCGTGGAAAGCAACACGAAAGAGGCGTTGGCCGATGCCGACTACCTCCTGCCGCAAGGTGATTTCGATTATGTGTTCTTCGACCTTCCCGGTACGATCAATAACGAGGATCTGATTCATTCCCTGGCCGGAATGGATTATCTCGTCGCCCCGATCAGTGCCGACCGGGTTGTCATGGAAAGCACCCTGAATTACGCAGTTGTGGTAAAGGAGCATATAATGGGCCGCGAGAAGTCCCGGATGAAAGGGCTGTATATGCTATGGAACATGGTGGACGGACGTGAAAAGACAGAATTATATCAGGTTTACGAGGCGGTAATGAAAGAGTTGGAGCTTCCTGTTCTGAAGACCTTCCTGCCTGACACCAAGCGTTTTCGTCGTGAGCAGAACGCCAGCCGTCGCTCTGTCTTCCGCTCCACGCTCTTCCCGGCAGACCGTTCTTTGATCCGGGGCAGCAACCTGGATAAACTCGTGGATGAATTGATCGAACTGTTAAAGTAGAATCTTATGAGCGGAAAAGAACATGACGACGGTTTGGACGCTTCCTTCATCATCAGCCAGGCCAAAAGCCGAAACCGGCCACTACATCCTTACACGCCGGAAAAAGAGGAGGAGGCATCGGCTCTATCGGAACCGTCCGGCGAGGCCGCCTCCTCGTCGGCTACGAAAGAGGAGGGACGCCGCCGAAGAGGGAAAGGCCAGGATTACGAGCGTCTTTTTATCCGGAACGCCCCCTCCAATACCCGAAGCGGCAAAACGGTGTATATCCGCAAGGAGTTTCACGAGCGTATAACCCGGATAGTGCAGGTTATCGGTAAGAACGAACTCTCGCTGTATAGCTACCTGGACAATGTGCTGGAGCAGCATTTCGCGACCTATCAGGAGGAAATTTCGGAACTCTACAAGAAACGGAACTCCGATATTTTTTAGTTATGAACCCAATATTTTTACAATCCATTAAAAACAATCCATCATGTCAGACAAAGCAATTATTTTATCTGTTATCCTGGCGGCCGTCCTTTGCGTCGCCGTACCCTTCATCTTCCGCGTGTGCCGCTACCGGCGCAGGATGAAAACCCTTATCGTCCCCGACGGCCCTTCGGGGGAGGTCGCCGTGGGGACTGTCCCCACCCCCGAGGCCGAGTACCTGGCCCGTTACATCTGCCTGCTGCGGCTGCCTTTCGCCGGTAACAAGCACGTGAAGATACGTCCGTCGTACCACGAGCGTATCCGCGAGATCACCCGTGTCATCGGTCGTGGCGACGTGACGATCACGGCCTACGTGGACAAGGTTCTCAAGGCGCACCTGGACGATAACCGGGAAACCATCGAGCGGCTTTTCGAGGAGCGTGAGGCCGTGGCCTCCCTGCAACCCAAAGCGGAGGAGCGATGAACGGGGCGTTGTGGCTGCTGCCCCTCTTTGCCGTGGGGTATGCCTTGTGGGCGTTTTTCCGCCTGCGGCGGATGGAACGTAACGAACCGGCAGACGGGATCGTTGCCGAAGACACGCCCTGCCGGCAGGAGATCATCGGCAGGAGCCGCTTTGTCCTCGACCCGCGCCACTCCCGGCCACAAGCTGCCGTAGAATCTGAAACTGAAAAAGTTACGGAAAAAGCCGATATATTTGTGCCCACGAATGTACCCGAACACCCCCGGCAGATTCCGCCGGAAGACCTGGATGAAGTGTTCGGTGTCGCTCCCGAGGGGGAGCCTAACGAACCTCTGGAAATCGACTTTCCGCTGTACGATGAATCTTTCCCGGATGCGGACGCGGAGGAGCCGGATTATGACGAGGATGAAGACGACACCGAAGAGCTGCCCCTTTTGGGCCGCTCGCTTGCCCAGGGGGTTAGTTTTGAACAGATGGGCGAAGCCTACCGCCACGTGGTACACGATCCACCTTCAACAGACGAGCAAAGGGAGGAAACGGGACGTGTCCTCCTGGGCCTGAAACAGACCGACATGTTCGAGGTCATCGTTTCGGGCCGCCCCGACGGGAACGACAGGGTAAAATCCCTGATCGACACCTACCTCTCGGCCTTTCACCGGCGTATGTCCGAGAGGTCTGCGGAAAGCCCATCTCCGCAGGGTTCGATTCCCACGGGTTTCGACGTCCGTGAGTTTGTTTAACCCCATAATGACATCACGATGAAAGAAAAAGACTACGGGTAGCGCGTGAGGCTATCCTCGAACCACTGAAAAAATCCGAATCAAGAAGTTTAACCCGGTGCGGGGCCTATCCATCCCCGCGCCACAATTCAAACATTATCGAGTTATGAGAAAGAACAAGATTCTTCTTCCGGCGGCATTTCTCTTTGCCGCCATCTCCTCCGCCTTCGCGCAGGGCAACGGCATCGCCGGCATTACGGAGGCTACCAACATGGTAACCAGCTACTTCGATCCCGGAACGAAGCTCATCTACGCGATTGGGGCTGTGGTCGGCCTTATCGGGGGGATCAAGGTCTATAACAAGTTTTCGAGCGGCGACCCCGACACGTCGAAGACCGCCGCGAGCTGGTTCGGCGCGTGTATTTTCCTGATTGTCGCCGCGACGATCCTACGCTCTTTCTTCTTGTAGTCCAACCTGTCATGCAAATAATTATGGAATATGGAATCAACAAGGGAATCGGCAAGAGCGTGGAGTTCCGGGGCCTGAAGGCGCAGTACCTCTTCATCTTCGCGGGCGGCCTGCTGGCCGTCTTCGTGGTGTTCGTCATCCTCTACATGGCAGGGGTCGATCAGTGGGTATGTATCGCTTTCGGCGTTGCGGCGGCTTCGGTGCTGGTCTGGCTTACCTTCCGCCTGAACGCCCGTTACGGGGAACACGGGCTGATGAAGCTGCTCGCCGCGCGCCGGCATCCCCGCTACCTGCTCAACCGCAAGTCCCTGCGCCGGTTGCTGAAAAGAAAGGGGGGCCGCGTATGAGAAACATCTTGAAAGCTACCACGCTGGAAAGCAAGTTCCCGCTCCTGGCCGTGGAAGGCGGTTGTATCATCAGCAAGGACGCGGACATAACGGTCGTCTATCGGGTCGAACTCCCGGAGCTGTTCACCGTCACGTCCGCCGAGTACGAGGCGATCCACGCCGCCTGGTGCAAGGCCCTGAAGGTCTTGCCCGAATACAGCGTGGTACACAAGCAGGACTGGTTCATCCGCGAGCGTTACCGCCCGGCCACGGGCGAGGGGGACATGAGTTTCCTCTCCCGCAGTTACGAGCGGCATTTCAACGAGCGTCCGTTCCTGACCCACGCCTGCTTCCTCTACCTGACGAAAACGACGAGGGAGCGTATGCACATGCGTTCAGACTTCTCGACCCTCTGCCGGGGCAACATCATTCCCAAAGAGGTAAACCGGGAGTCGGCGACAAAATTCCTGGAGGCGGCGGAACAGTTCGAGCGTATTCTGAACGATTCGGGTTTCCTGAACCTTGTCCGCCTCACGGGGGACGAGATCACGGGTACGGCGGATTGTCCGGGCCTGCTGGAGCGGTACTTTTCCCTCTCGCTCTCGGAGACGACTTCTCTTCAGGACATCGAGCTGGGGGCCGAGGTTCTGCGCGTGGGTAACAAACGGGTGTGCCTGCACACGCTCTCGGACACGGAAGACCTGCCGGGGCGCGTGGGTACGGACACCCGTTACGAGCGTCTTTCCACCGACCGTTCGGACTGTCTGCTCTCGTTCGCGGCCCCCGTGGGGCTTCTGCTTTCCTGCGACCACCTTTACAACCAGTACGTGTTCCTGGAAGACAGCGACGAAAACCTGCGTATGTTCGAGAAACGTGCGCGTAACATGCAGTCCCTTTCCCGCTACTCCCGCGGGAACCAGATAAACAAGGAGTGGGTGCGATACGTCGCTGTGTAAGTAATTGTTAAACTTAGATTTAACCCGTTGTTTCGTCAACGGTAGCCTATGGACAGATGCACCAATAGTAATATACTGTATCAAAGCTGTCCAGACAAGGTAGCCCTTCCGAAAGGAGCAGTCAGAACCGTGAGGGAAAGACAATGGCTGTTAGTATCATACAGTCAGGGAGCTTGGCTTGGGTGGTATGGTTAGCGTAAGCGAACTGTCGTCTAAACGTCGTAAGGTTGAAGAAGCCAAAGATACTGATAGGCTTCAGCCCAAAAGGGAAGCAGTCGGTTATTCCTCTCCATTCTGGGAATACACGAACAGAGTACTGCCGGTGTAATAGACAGAACCTAACCCACTTATAAGTTACTTGCACGGAACGTAGTAAGCCCGTATTTCTCCTGCCAATGACAGGTAAGCAGACCGTAAGGAATGCCGAATGGAGTGCGGGTATAGGATTGCAGAAAAAGCGAATGCCACCCTGTAATGGGGTGAATAGGGATTGAAACATCATCCCGCTGCGAAAGCAGGCTGACTTCTGCGGTAGGTGATTCTTTACAAGAAACTTTTAGAACTTTTAAAAGGAGAAAAGCAAATGAACGAAATTAAAAAATCGTGTGCATCGACTGACCAAACGCAGAGCAAATGGGACAGTATAAATTGGCTCAAATGCGAAGCTGCGGTTCAAAAGCTACAAGCGCGTATTGTAAAGGCTCAAAAAGAGGGTCGCCACAACAAGGTCAAAGCCTTGCAGTGGACACTGACCCACTCGTTTTACGCTAAAGCATTAGCGGTAAGACGTGTAACTTCCAATAATGGGAGTAAAACGGCTGGCGTCGATATGGTAACATGGAAAACGCCAGATGCTAAAGTGTGTGCAATAACCGAACTGAAAAGGAGAGGTTATACACCCCAACCTCTGAGACGAGTACATATCAGAAAGAGTAACGGGAAATTAAGACCATTGGGTATACCAACTATGAAAGACCGGGCTATGCAGGCATTGTATCTGATGGCACTGGCTCCCGTAGCTGAAACAACGGCTGATGCCAATTCTTATGGTTTCAGAAAAGAAAGGAGCACGGCAGATGCCGTTCAACAATGCTTCAATGACCTGGCAAGGACGACATCCCCACAATGGATCTTAGAAGGTGATATCAAAGGTTGTTTCGACCATATCAGTCATGAATGGTTGCTTGACAATATCCCTATGGATAAAGTTTTGCTCCGTAAATGGTTGAAAAGTGGATTTATTTTCAACAAGCAACTTTTTCCGACAGAGGAGGGAACTCCTCAAGGCGGCATCATCTCCCCAACTCTTGCAAATATGACTTTGGACGGACTGGAAAAACTGCTTGCCGATAGCTTTCCGATAAACCGCTCGAAGAAAAATTACTATACTCCTATGATAAATCTTGTTCGCTACGCGGATGATTTTATTATCACAGGAGAGAGTAAGGAGTTGTTGGAGAACCATGTTAAACCATTAGTCATTGAGTTTCTTCAAGCAAGAGGGCTTACCTTATCAGAAGAAAAGACTAAGATAACTCATATAGAAGAAGGGTTTGATTTTCTTGGGTTCAATATCAGAAAATATAAAGGCAAGTTTATCACAAAACCATCCAAGAAGAGTCGAAAGAGATTTTTAGATAAGGTTCGTGAAATAGTGGACAAGAACAAGTCTTCTAAGCAACAATCTTTGATACGATTGCTAAACCCAGTCATTAGAGGATGGGCGAACTACTACAAGGGGTGTTCTGCATCGGAAACTTTCCGTAAAACAGATGCACAAATTTTCAACAAACTATGGCGATGGTCTCGCAGAAGACATCCCAAAAAAGGTAAACGATGGATTGCCAACAAGTATTATCACACTGTAAGAGGTAGAAGCTGGACTTTTGCCGTACCGCTTGAAAACAGGAAAGTGGATAAATACCACACTCTTGTGAGATTGTCGGATACGAAAATAAAGCGACATATCAAAATCCGCAGTGAGGCCAACCCATATGATGCCGATTGGAAAGATTTCTTCGATCAATACAAGACCCGAAGAATGCTTGCACACTTAGACGGCAAGCAATATATCTATCGCCTGTGGAATCAGCAAATGCAATGTTGCCCTGTGTGTGGCAAGCACATCACACGGGAAACTCCCTGGAAAATTACTGAAATGACAGGGAGCAGTAGAAAGGCGAAAGTCCTAATACATGACCATTGCAGCCGAATTACTAACAGAAATAAATGGAAGTTACTATGAGCCGGCTTTTAGTTACAAATAAAAGTTTTGAATTGCTTGAGCCGTATGAGGGGAAACTCTCACGTACGGTTCTTAGAGGGGAAAGCTCCCGTAAGGGGGCTGACCTACTCGACATCGACCAGTATCTCAACGAGGCGCACTCGTTCGGTCTTCAATCCGTCCGGGCCCATTTCAACGTGCTGGCCTGGTCGGACGACGTGCAGGAGCTCCGGCATATCCGCAATGATGTGGGCAGCCAGCTCGCTCTGATGGAGTGCCGCCCGCGCCACAACACCGTGGACGCCGCCACGCTCTACTGGGCGGGTATGCCGGGCAACGCGGGGGATTTCCCCGCCGAGGAATCGTTCTACACGTTCATCGAGCCCGCAGTCTGTTTCTTCACGGAGGAGACCAACTATAAATCCTCGTCCAGCCCTTTCGGCATCAAGCTGTGCGACCGCGTAAGCGGCAGGCCCCTGCACCTGGACATCTCGGACGAACCGATGAAAAAAGGGATCATTACGAATAGGAATAAATTCGTGTTAGGCGGCTCGGGGTCAGGCAAGTCATTCTTTATGAATCATTTAGTTCGCCAATACTGGGAGCAGGGCACGCATGTCGTGCTGGTGGATACCGGTAACAGCTACCAGGGCCTTTGCGAGCTGATCCGGCGTAAGACCAAAGGTGAGGACGGCGTGTATTTTACCTATACCGAGGAACATCCCATCAGTTTCAACCCGTTCTACACCGACGACTACTATTTCGACGTGGAGAAGAAGGACAGCATCAAGACGCTGCTGCTGACACTCTGGAAAACCGAGGACGACAAGATTACGAAGACCGAGAGCGGCGAGCTGGGCAGTGCCGTGAACGCCTATATCGAGCGTATCCGCGCTGACCGGAATATCGTGCCGTGTTTTGACAGTTTCTACGAGTACCTGCGGGACGACTACCGCCGCGAGCTGGAGGAGCGGGAGATCCGGGTCAGCCGCGAGGATTTCAACATCGACAATATGCTCATCACCCTGCGGCAGTATTACAAGGGCGGACGCTACGACTTCCTTCTGAACTCCCGGGCCAACATCGACCTGCTCTCGAAGCGCTTCGTGGTCTTCGAGGTGGATTCCATCAAGGAAAACAAGGAGCTTTTTCCCGTGGTCACCATTATCATCATGGAGGCTTTCATAAACAAGATGAGACGGCTCAAGGGGGTACGCAAACAGCTCATCGTCGAGGAGGCCTGGAAGGCGCTCTCTACGGCTAATATGGCTGAATATCTGCGTTATATGTATAAAACCGTCCGCAAATACTACGGTGAGGCCATCGTTGTGACGCAGGAGGTCGAGGACATCATTTCCAGCCCGGTGGTCAAGGAGGCGATCATCAACAACTCGGACTGCAAGATCCTGCTCGACCAGCGCAAGTTCATGAACCGTTTCGATGCGATTCAGTCCTTGTTGGGGCTGACCGACAAGGAGAAGGCGCAGATTCTCTCGATCAACCAGTCCAACGACCCTTCCCGTAAATACAAGGAGGTCTGGATCGGTCTGGGCGGCGTTCAGTCGGCGGTTTATGCCACGGAGGTCAGCGTCCCGGAGTACCTGGCCTACACGACCGAGGAAACGGAGAAAGTGGAGGTACAGCGGCTTGCCGGGGAGCTGGGCGGTGATATGGAACTGGCGATCAGGCAGCTCGCCGAGGGCAAACGTTAAAGGGAGGGCAGGCCATGTATCGCAAGTGTATCGGATCAGACCCCACGGCGGCGCGTTTGGACTTCGCGCTGTACGAGGTGGCGGGCGAGTGGGAAAGCCGCTCGGGTTCTCCCCGGGTTCGCATCTACCGCAACCCGGGACGCCGGGGCGGCGGTTTTTACGTGGAGGTGTCCTACAAGGACGGGACACGCTTCTCCCGTCCCGTGAGGAAGTATTGGGGAGGTATCCGTTACTTCGACCTCTACGGGTATGTCGCCCTGGCCTACGATGCGGGGCGCGAGGTGCTCCAGCTCTCCGCCTACGGGGATTATTACCGGGCGTCGGAATGACCGCCCAAGTATTCACGAATTAAATAATGAAAAGGATGAAACGATTGATTTTAACGCTGTTCGTGGGGCTTCTTTGCTTCACGTACCAGGCAAAAGCGCAGTGGACGGTCATCGACCCGTCGAACCTCGTTCAGAACATCAAGAGCGCGGTTCAAAGCTCGACCACGGCGACCAACATGGTCAAGTCGCTGCAAGAGAGTATCAAGATTTATAACCAAAGCAAGGCTTACTACGACGCCCTCAAATCGGTGCATAACATCATCAAGGATGCCCGGAAGGTGAAGCTGACGCTCGAAATGGTCAGCGAGATCACGGAAATCTACACCTCGGGATTCAACCGTATGGTTTCAGACCCGAACTTCACGGTGGACGAGCTGGCGGCGATCTCGGCGGGTTACGCCCGGCTGCTGGAGGAGGGCGGCGCGCTGGTGACGGAACTCAAGACGGTCATAACCGGCGGCAACGGCCTCTCGCTCTCGGACAAGGAGCGGATGGACGTGGTGGATCAGGTTTACACGAAGATGCTGGAGTACCGCAACCTCACGCGCTATTACACGCGCAAGACCATCTCCGTGTCCTTCATCCGCAGCCGCGAAAAGGGCGACGCGCACCGGGTGCTGGCACTTTACGGGAACCCGAACGACAGATATTGGTAACCTGAAAACGGAGGCAGTCATGGATTTCGACAATTTACACCAGGTTCTCCGGAACCTGTATCAGGAGATGATGCCGCTATGCGGCGACATGATCGGGGTGGCGAAAGGTATCGCCGGCCTGGGTGCGCTCTTTTACGTGGCTTACCGGGTATGGAAGGCACTGGCCAATGCGGAGCCTATCGACGTGTTCCCGCTCCTGCGGCCTTTCGCCATCGGCTTGTGCGTGATGTTCTTTCCCACCGTGGTTCTGGGGACGATCAACGCCGTGATGTCGCCCGTGGTGCAGGGCACGCACGCCATACTGGAGGGGCAGACATTGGATTTGCAGGTATACCAGCAACAGAAGGACGATTTGGAAGCCGAGGCCCGCAGGCGCGAGGGCAAGGCTTGGTTAGTGGACGACGAGGTGTATGAACAACGGCTTGCGGATATGGGTATCACGGATTTGGGCGAGATTATCAGCATGTGGGCCGAACGCACGTGGTACGACATCAAGGCCGGTTTCCGGCAGCTTGTCCGGGACTTCTTCGAGTTGTTGTTCAACGCCGCGGGGCTTACCATCGACACGCTGCGGACATTCTTTTTAGTCGTGCTGTCGATTCTGGGGCCCTTGTCGTTCGCCCTCTCCATTTACGACGGCTTCCACTCGACGCTCGCGAGCTGGATTTCCCGCTATATCAGCGTGTACCTTTGGCTTCCCATCGCCGACCTGTTCTCCGCGGTGCTGGCCAAGATCCAGACGTTGATGCTCCAGGCGGACGTCCTGGCCCTGCAAGACCCCAACTACATTCCCGACAGCGGCAGCGGTGTCTATATTATCTTTTTGATTATAGGTATCATAGGCTATTTCACGATCCCCACCGTTGCCGAGTGGGTGATCCAGTCGGGCGGAGCCGGCGGGGCTATGGGCGGTATCAACAAGGCCGGGGCATTCGCCACGGGTGTCGCGGGCGGTATCGCCGGCAACATGATCGGCCGCACGTTCGGGCGTCGCGGCGGTGGCGGTTCCTCCTCCGGTAACGGCGGCGGTGGCCCGGCTTCGGGCAGTGCCCCCAACGGGCGCAACCTGGCAACACAAGGTAACAGTAATCATTCATAACAATTTGGACAATGGAATTCAAGTCATTAAAAAACATCGAAACAAGTTTCAGGCAGATTCGGCTTTTCGGTATCGTGTTCCTCTGCCTGTGCGCGCTGGTATCCGTGTTCAGCGTGGTCGCGAGCTTCCGTTTCGCCGAAAAGCAGCGCGAGAAGATCTACGTCCTGGACGGGGGCAAGTCGCTGATGCTGGCGCTCTCGCAGGATTTGAGCCAGAACCGCCCCGTGGAGGCGCGCGAACATATCCGGCGTTTTCACGAGTTGTTCTTCACCCTCTCGCCCGACCGTGCGGCCATCGAGAGCAACATCAACCGCGCGCTGTTCCTGGTCGATAAGAGCGCCTTCGCCTATTACCAGGACATGCAGGAGAAAGGTTACTACAACCGTGTGGTGTCGGGGAACATCAGCCAGCGTATCGAGGTGGACTCCGTGGTGTGCGACTTCAACGCCTATCCCTACCGGGCCATGACCTATGCCCGGCAAATGATTGTCCGCGAGAGCAACATCACCGAGCGTTCGCTGGTCACGCGTTGCGAGCTGATCAACTCGGGGCGTTCGGACAATAACCCGCAGGGTTTCATCATGGAGAAATTCGAGATTCTGGAGAACCGCGATTTACGTACATTAAAAAGATAAGGCTATGGCAAAGAAGAGAATAAAGGCTTTCGGGGAGTGGGTCGAAGACCACCTGCGCCGCGCTTGCGGGGCGCTCTCGCCCGATAAGCGGATTATCGTGATCCTCACGCTGCTCTTGTTCTTTTCCGTCTTGTCGCTCTACTTTACCGTGTCTTCCATCTACCGCTTCGGCAAGGGAGCCGGGGAACGGATGCAGATACGGCATATCGAGCGGCTGGAGCTGGAATTAAGACAACGGCAGGAGGCCGACAGTGTAAAACATCTAAAAGATTTCAATTATGACGACGAATGAAAAACAGAATAAACAGCCGGAGGTGGGGAAAAAGGAACTCACGCCCCGGCAGATACAGATGCGGAAGAAGATGGTGGTCTTCCCGCTCTTTTTCCTGGCCTTTGCCGGGTGCATGTGGCTGATCTTCTCCCCCGGCGAAAAAGAACGGGAGGAGCCTTCGGCGGGTTTCAACACGGAGCTGCCGACCCCGGAATCGGAGGGTATCCTCTCGGACAAGCGTGATGCCTACGTGCAGGAGGAGATGCGGCGCAGGGAGCGGGAAAAGATGCGCTCCTTGCAGGATTTCGCGTTCGGGATGGAGGACGAGGAGGAAGAGCCCGTCATGCCCGCTGCCGTGCCGGATAAGTCTTCCGGCTCTGCCGGCGGTTCGTCGGGAGCTTTCCGGACTTCCCGTGCCGCCTATGCCGACATCAACCGCCAGTTAGGCAGTTTCTACGAGGAGACCGCCGGTGAAACGGGGGAAGAGCGCGAGATGCAGGCCCGCATCGAGGAACTGGAACGCCGCCTGGAAGAACAGCAGGCGCAGAAAACGGCCCAGGAGGAGCAGGTGGCGCTGCTGGAGAAGTCCTACGAGATCGCCGCCCGCTACATGAACGGCGGTCAGGCCCCTGAAGCCCCGCGTCAGAAGACCTCCGTTTCCGGCAAGGCTTCCGTGCAGCCCGTGCGCCAGGTGCGCCGTAACATCGTGTCGCTGCTCGCCGCCCCGCTGCCCGATTCGGTCTTCGCCCGTGAGTTCGTCAAGCCCCGGAACTGGGGGTTCAACACGGTGGGGAGCGACCTTCGCGAGCCTGAGCGCAACAGTATCCGTGCCGCCGTGCAGCAAACCGTGACGCTCACCGATGGCGGGGAGGTTACTTTCCGTCTGTTGGAACCGATGATGGCGGGAGATCTGCTCATCCCCTCGGGTACGCCCGTAACGGGGGCGGCGAGGATCAACGGCGAACGGCTGACGGTCAAGGTCAGCGCTGTCCAGCACGGCGGGGCGGTCGTTCCGGTCGATCTGTCGGTCTATGACACGAACGGCAACGAGGGTATTCCCGTGCCGGGGTCGGAAGAACTCAATGCCGTGAAGGAGATCGCCGCCAATATGGGCGCGGGCATGGGCAGCAGTATCACGATCACGGACGATGCCGGTTCGCAACTGCTCTCCGACCTGGGCCGCAGCGCCATCCAGGGCGTGTCGCAATACGTGAGCAAGAAGATGCGCTCGGTCAAGGTCACGCTCAAGGCCGGTTACAGCGTCCTGCTGCTCCCGCCCCTTCAATAAGGGTACAAACGACGTACTTCCGTACACCACTGAAAAAATCCATTTTTATCAACAATCAAAAATTTATCGAGTATGAAAAAGATTCTTCTGGCACTCGCTTTTATCGGGT
The DNA here is from genome assembly GCF_003435205.1 of Bacteroides sp. AF32-8BH. Classification (NCBI taxonomy): domain Bacteria; kingdom Pseudomonadati; phylum Bacteroidota; class Bacteroidia; order Bacteroidales; family Bacteroidaceae; genus Bacteroides; species Bacteroides sp. AF32-8BH. The sequence goes on from NZ_QVLZ01000032.1 coordinate 18,690, forward strand.
GCATGTTCGCTGCCCACGCGCAGGAAAAGCCCTCCACGGGCGATTTGTACGACGGTCTTACCCGTCCGCTGACTTTCAACCGGGTTATCCCGCCCTACGCGCTGGAGGTGACGTTCAGCAAGACCGTGCATGTGATTTTCCCCTCGGCCATCCGTTACGTCGATCTGGGGTCTTCGGATCTTCTGGCGGCGAAAGCCGACGGCACGGAAAACGTGCTGCGTGTAAAGGCGGCCCTGCGTGATTTCTCGCGCGAGAGCAACCTTTCGGTCATTACCGAGGACGGGGCCTATTACAGCTTCAATGTCAAGTATGCCGACGAGCCGGTGAAACTGTCGGTCGAGATGGCGGACTTCCTGCATGACGGGGAGGCGGTAAACCGCCCCAATAACGCGCTGGACATCTATTTGCAGGAGTTGGGATGCGAATCTCCGCTGCTGGTCAAACTGATCATGCAGTCCATTTACAAGAATGACCGCCGCGAGATCAAGCATATCGGTTGCAAGCGTTTCGGGGTACAATACCTCCTCAAAGGTATCTACGTGCATAACGACCTGCTTTATTTCCACCTCCAACTGAAAAACTCCTCCAACGTGCCTTTCAACGTGGACTACCTGACGTTCAAGATTACGGACAAGAAGGTGGCCAAACGCACGGCCATCCAGGAGCAGGTCGTATGGCCCGTGCGTGCGTACAACAACGTGCAGGTCATCGGCGGCAAGCGTACCGAGCGCATGGTCTTCACGCTCCCGAAGTTCATGCTGGCCGACGACAAGCAGCTGGTCGTGGAACTGCACGAGCAGCAGGGCGGGCGACACCAGACTTTCACGGTGGAGAATGCCGACCTGGTGCGCGCACGTGTTATCAACGAGTTAAAGGTAAAGTGATATGAAACGGGCGATATTCATTCTCACGCTGGGGTTATGCCTCCTCCTTTCGGACGGGGCGCACGCCCAGCGTGCCCTGCCCGCCATGCGCGGGCTGGAAATACGGGGAGGCATGACCGACGGCTTCTATACCCGGGACAGCCGCAGCGAAACGGGCTACTGGTTCGGGCTGGCCATGAGCCGCTACGCGAAGAATGCCGACAAGTGGGTGTTCGGCGCGGAGTTCCTGAACCGTTATTACCCCTACAAGTCGGAACGTATCCCGGTGGCGCAGTTCACGGCCGAGGGCGGTTACTATTACAAGTTCCTCGCCGACCCGTCCAGGACTTTTTTCTTCTACCTCGGCGGCTCGGCGCTGGCCGGTTACGAGAGTGTGAACCGGGGCGAGAGGCGGCTCTATGACGGCTCTACGCTCCGCCACCGCGACCGTTTCCTCTATGGCGGGGCCGTCACGCTGGAGGTCGATGCGTACCTGACCGACAGGATTATCCTCTCGCTGACGGGGCGTGAGCGTATCCTATGGGGCACTACAACGGGACATTTCCACGCGCAGTTCGGCCTGGGCGTGAAATTCATAATCCATTAAACTTGCAAGCGACATGAAAAAGATGAAAAAGATATTGGCCCTGGCGGTCTGGATCGCCGCCCTGGGTCTTTTATGCGCATCCTGCGACAACGGGCTGGATATACAGCAGGCGTACACGTTCTCTCTGGAAACGATGCCCGTTCAGAAGCGAATCTCCGTTGGTGAAACCGCTGAAATCCGCTGCACGCTCGTGCGGGAGGGGAGATATGACGGCGCGCGTTACACGATCCGCTATTTCCAGCCCGACGGGCGCGGTGAGTTGAGGATGGACGACGGTACGGTGTTCCTGCCCAACGACCGCTATCCGCTCGACCGTGAGGTGTTCCGCCTCTATTACACATCGCGCAGCGATGACCAGCAGACCATCGACGTCTATGTCGAGGACAACACGGGTCAGGTCGTGAAGACCTCCTTCACGTTCCAGAGCGAGAACGGGACGGAGGAAACGGAACGATAACGGAATATGTCTAACCAAGAGAAGCGCCCGTCACCCGGGCGCTTTCCATAAATACTGAAAACCATGACAGAGCAAGAGAGAATAGATATAGCCTATCTCGATACGGGGGTGTACGAGAACCCGTGGCGTGAGAACCTTTTCGAGACGCTGCCCGAGGATCGGAAAACGGCGGAGGTCTGCCGTTTCGCCATCAAGAAATCGGCTTTCAACATCGAGTTCGTTCCCGAAGCGATGAAAACGCCGGAACTTTGTCTTGCCGCGGCCGGCCACCGGGGCGAAACACTGAAATTCGTCCCTGACCGTCTGAAGACACCGAAAATGTGCCGTGCCGCCGTCGATAGCAACAGCTACGCGCTGTATTACGTTCCGGAGGGGTTGAAGACCCCCGAACTGTGCATGGCGGCCGTGAAGCGCAACGGCCTGGTGCTGGAGGTCGTTCCCGGGGAATTGAGGACGCCGCAAATATGCCGTGCGGCGTTGAAAGCGGTGGACAGTGCCGATTACAAGATACTCCCTTACATTCCGTATCCCGATATATGCCTGGAAGGGCTGAAAAAATTCGGGATGTCGTTCGTGGACAAGTTCGAGATTTTCGCCTCCATTGCCCCGGAGGTCATGACCGGGGAGCTGGCCCTTCACGGCGTGGGGATGGACGCGTCCTGCCTTTCGCTCGTGCCGGTGGAACTGCGCACGGAGGCAGTCTGCCTGCGTGCCGTCAGTGGGGACGGCATCCTGCTCCATGAAGTGCCGGAGGAATTACGCACGGAACGGGTCTGCGAGGCCGCCGTGTCCTCGAACTACCTGGCGCTGGAGTACGTTCCGAAGCATCTGAAAACCGACCGTCTGTGCGGGATGGCGCTGGAGCGCGATCCCCTGGCCATCCGCTTTTTCAACCCCGAACAGCTCACGCCGGAGGTCTGCAACCGGGCGTTGGCCCGTACCGACGACCTGCGTGTCCTCCGCTATATCCCCTTCGAGGAGATACACCTGAAAGTGTTGGGGTTCTATTGCACGAATTACGATAAGACCTTCGATTTTTTGGAGAACATGAACCCCTGGTTCCTCACGCCGAGGGTGGCCCGGGAAATTTTCGCCCTGGAGCCGGAGCTGTTCTACAACCTTCCCGATCACGCCAAGAACGAGGAGATGTGCCGCCGGGCCGTCGGGTATGACGGGAGCTACCTGCAATATGTCCCCGAGAAGTGGAAAACGCCGGAGTTGTGCATGGAGGCCATACGGCGCAGTCCCTATGCCATCGCCCACCTGCCCGAGAGCATGAAAAGCCCGGATCTATACATGAGCCTGGTGCGGGAGAACCCGCAAAACCTGAAAGGCGTCCCCCGCGAAGCCCGGACGCCGGAGATGAGCCGGGAGGCTTTCGAGCGTACCTACGGGAAGGACAAAACCGATTTCTCGGTTATCAGCGCGTTGAGCGACCCCGCCCTGGTCTTGCAGGTGTTCCGCGAGCAGGACGACCCGCAGCAGATACACCGGTTGATGAGTGTCCTGCACCTGAACCGCCGGCTTGTAACGGAGGAGGTGGCGTTGGAGGCCGTTCGCAAGGATGCGGGGGTGCTGTACGACATTCCCCAGACGGCCATCACGCCGCTCGTGGCCGATACGGCCGTGCGGGGCGACCCGAGGATGCTCCAGTGGGTTCCGAGGGAGCTTCGCACGGCGGATATGTGCCTCTATGCCGAGGCCGCCCATCCCGAGTTACGGGTTTACGTTCCCGACGAGATAGCAAAGGGACGTAATATCTATTCGTTCCACCGTCAGGTGGACGCGAAATTGCGGCAACCGCTCGAATACGAACAATACAAGACCCTCTACTCGGGCGGCGCGGTGCGTGTGAACAACGTGTGGACGTCGGTTGCGGGTGAGATTGACTGCTGCGAGGTGCGTTACGACCGCAAGGCGGAGAAACTCAAACTGCGGATCGTAGAGCCGCAGCGGAAGAAAAATATCATGTCTACACGTATTTCTCCTAAATCAGCGAAAAAAGGGAAAAGAAAAATCTCCTAAATAAAATGAATAAGCGATAGAAAAATCTATCGCTTATTCGTTATTTAAGGTTTTACTATGTAGCCAATATATTTTCCGATAAAAAACAGCACAAAAGAATAATAAAATGACAATACTTCCTCCTATCAAGATTATATAAGTAAATGCCTTTAATGAAATAATATCCTTCCCCAAAATAGCCACTGCCCCGTGAAATAATACAATAATACTCCATAAACACAAAGTGATTTGCCCAATGGCAATGTTTATTTTAGAAGGAGAATAGGCGCCTCCATTTCCCTTGAAAAAGGATTTTTGAATTTGAGGACGTTCATATCCTTGTATGTTTTGGTAATGAAACCCTCCTATATGAGAAGCTTTAGGTGTCATATACTGGGATTTTCTCTCAAAAGCACAAATAGCATTCTCATATCTTTCATACCACGCTTTAGAACCTTTTCCCATCATTATCCATAAACATGAAAAAATAATTCCTATAACTCCTATTGAAAATGCTAACAAATTTGCATATGCAAATAACGACGCCTTTTCAAGCATAGTTATTAGCAAACTACCATATCCCGTAAAACATAAGATCAAGAAAGCTGAAAGAAATATTGATCTTTGCCATAAATGGGATAATTCAAAATCTCTACAACGCCAAAAAGTTTCATGTATTTCTTTAATAGAGATTTTATCCTTTACATCGTTTGAATTTCGTTCCTCACTCATATTCTTTACATTTATTTCAACCAGGGAATAGTGTTTTTTTGATAAATACCAAATTGTGTTAAATAGTCAAACGCCCATTTTATTCCGGCATCTACTTGTTCCTCCATATTATCATTTGTATATTCTATCTTTTTTATATTAGTCATTCTTTGATATAAATCTTCAAACATCCACGTTGCTCCTTTATCTTTTTGCTGTAATACGACAGTAGGCATTTCTGCCATCTTGACAATATGTGGAAATTCGTATAAATGCCCACTCGGTTCTGTATTCTCAATTATTACCAATCTTGAAGAAAGGGCATATCGCAAAACTTTTTGCATTACACTCTCTCCTAAAAGATCTGGTTGTTCTTTAATAATATAAGTATAAAAACCTTTATTATCTAAATACGTCTGTATCCTCTTTAATAGCTCCATACTTTCTCCTGTATCTTTGCCCAAAATGAGAATACTATCGGAGTTTTCCAGCATATTATTAGCCCTTTCGTACACTTTATTAAATGACAATTCAATATTATCTATGAGTGTTTGATTAGGTATATGAATAGATTCTGCTAATGCCCATCTTACAAATAAATGTACATCATCATCATTATCTAACTCTTCGCTGAAATAGGGAAACCCCTCTGTTGCTAATCGTTTAACTGCTTTTATCATTGCTTCTGCAAATACAGAAGCATGATATTTGTGAAACCAGTATTTAGTATAAATATGTTCTTCAAGCGTTATTTCCAAGCTATCCCCAATTCTTATTATATAACAACAAGGAAAATTATTATCCAAAATTTGCAGAGATTCTTGCTCTGGCACCTTTGTTAAATCTATTGATAATAACTCTTTTAAGGATAAAGTATCGTCTTCCATTATTATTTGATTCATTGTTTATGCAAATATAACTCATACCCTTTGAAAAGCCTATTTATATATCACTTTTTTGAATCAGAATCGTTATATTTGCAATCGAATCCTCCGGCGGCGTGCCGCCGGGCGATTTACATACGGAAGGAACACATTATGGTGGGGCATTGAAAACAGCCAAATTTTAATCCGCTCGCAAAATAATGGGTAGTTCTCTTCTTCATCGTCGTGTCTATATGCGTCAAGCGTATGCGATAGCGGCGTGGGGAGAAATTATCTATCGAGTGGATGGGTGCTTGGCTGTACCTCAATGCCGGTATTTAACGTATTCTCACGCCTTTTTCGTATGGTATTTGTCTGAACCTAAAGAAAAGCGATATGGAAACGAAATCGACAAATGAGGTAAAGGGTGATTACGACCGGGTATCGGCGAGTGAATGCCTGGGGTCGCTAATCGAGTTGCACGGGATTGTCATGGAAGACGATCTGTTCGTCATTCCCGATGCGGATGGCACGGCAGTATTATACAATGACGGGAAGATACGTTTTGACGAGATCGCCGACATCGAGGTCGGCTCGGTGTTCGTGGGCATCCTGCTCCGCAACGGCTATCTGTTCTACCTTTCCCGTACCGAACCGCTCAAGACGTGCATATACACGCATGGCGGGTGGGGTTCAATCTCTGAAATTTCTCCCCGTGGCATTGCCGGACATATCGGGCATGAACTGCACGGGAAGCTGGGCGACCATACGGCGGTCGATTGACGGGAAACAAAAAAATCGGACGGTTGTTATCGTCCGATTTTTTTCGCGTCGTATTTTCACGGCCGTTGCCTGCCGTGTTCCCGTTTCCGCCTTTGCAGGGCGAGCAGTTGCCGCAACATGTAGGCATGGTTTTCCCCCACGGTATGCCCCGAGGGCATCAGGTAGGGACTTGCGAGGCACTCCCGGCATTGGCGTACCGCCTCTTTTAAGTCGGTAACGGTTATTTCCGCTCCCGTGATGTCTTTAATCTTTGTTTCCATTCTTGTCCTGTTTTTTGGGTTCGTACCAACTGTCCCGGTAATTTTCTCCCACGAGCGAGAAAATTCCGCTCATGCCGCTTTCAGCGGCGAAATTTTTGGCTTCCCATATACCGGAAAACTCTCCCAGCAGTCGGTAGCCGATGAATAATTTGTACTTGCGCATGATTTTATCGTTTTTCCATGTTGATAATCGGTGTGTTCTTTTGCAGCCATTCCTTCACGCTGTCCATGTTGTATTCGGATGTGATAACCGCCGTTCGGTCGTCGATTTCGGTGAAGCGCGTAGTTTCATACCCGTCGATCCACTGCTTCAGCGTGGCAACGCCCCACACCTGCGGGTCGTCGAACATGGTGTTGAGCCGCCCGATACCCTCGCCGAAGGTTACGAGCAGCGTTTCATAGGAGATTTCCTTGTTTACTTCATTCGTTTTCATATTCTCGCTTTTTACGGGCGGCTTTTGCCGCCCCGAAATTTTTTAATCAGACAAGTTCCACTTTAACCCTGCTCATGTTTGCCCAGAACACGCCGTTGCAGTAGTAGGCGTAGCCGTTATGCCAGTTGCTCCTGCGGCGTATCACGTCCTGCTCGGGTGGTCGTATCTCGATACTCGTGGTGTAGATGTTGTGTCCCACGGTAATGACGAGGTTACACCTTCGCCATATCTCGGAATGGGTTCTGAACCCGTTTTTCCCCTCGACGAGCGCAATGACTGTCTTGACTGCTTCCCGAACTTCCCAATCCCATTCCCCGAAGGGTTTGAGCGGGCGTGCCATGTAGCTTTTATAGATGATTTTCATTGTTTTGTTTTTTTGTAGGGCGGCTTTCGCCGCCCCGATTTTTATGCTGTCATTCGTTTCCGTATAAGGGACATGTTCCCCTTCATCAGTTTCAGTATTTGCCCGTGGTATGGGGTATTCTTGTTACACACGCCACGGCTCTGCACGACCTCCATGCGTTTTAGGGACACCTCTATCGTTTCGATACGTTTGCCGTCGATTGTGGCCGAGAGTATGAGCGAGTCGGCTTTCAGATAGTATTCGTTGGTAAACACGCAGTGGTGCATGGCCTCGCCCTCCTGCCGTATGGCTTCAACGCTGTCCAATACCTTGATGCAGATTTCCCCGTCGGAAAACTCCACTCCGAAAAACCGCCCTTTGGCTTTGACAAACGAGGCTTCCTGTTCCAACGCCTTGCGCCGTTCCTCCTGCCGCCGTTCCATTTGCATGTGCCGCCGTTTTTTTGCCATGTAGAGGTCATGCGCTGCGGGCAGGTCTGCGGGACACACGAAATGGGCGTTATGCAGGTCTTTCCCGAAAAATCGCAGCAGGTCGATGTAGTCGCACCATTCCGTCGGTTTCCCGATAGCGTACCCGTTACGGATGGCGATACGGATGGCCGGCCAATAGTCTGCGATATTGCGGGAGGAACGGGCGAAAAATCGCACGAGTGCCGTTTGTCCTGCTTTAAGCAGCGTTTCGGCCTTGTTCTCCGAGAGCAGCAGGTGGATAAGGTCGAAAGGGGTTACATCGGGGAGTTGTTTGCCGTAGCCGCTTCGGCGCAGTTCGGGGATAAGCCGTTGCCGGGGATAGATGCGTGTGGGCGTGATGTTGTATTTCCCGTCGTTCTCCGCCCGCAGCTCCAATGCGCTCGACCAACTCCACCCGTGAACGAAGAAGCCCATCGGGCGCAGCCGTGCGAAGGTTGCGGAGCGTCCGTCGGGGGCAATCCACCGCTGTACGGCTTCGATATGGGTGTAAACGGGCGTCTGTCCCACTTTCGCCCAACACTCGATATAGACGAAGCGCAGGACTTGAAAACCCTTGCAGCGGGTTACGATGCACAAATACTCGTAATCGTTGAACTTGCGGCGCAGGGTGGTTTCCACTTTCAGCGTGGTGTGGCAGTGCGGACACTCGCACCCTAACAGATTGTCCGTGAGTTCTCCGTTTTCGCTCTGCCACGTGTGGCCGCACTCGGTGCAGGTGATAAGTCCTTTCGGCGTGCGGCGTCCGATATGCTCGATGCAGTTCTTGTACCCCCATTCGATTTGTGCGGGGGTAAGCGGCGGCAGGTGTTTACTTGCCGCCACAACGCTCTGTTGGAATTTTGTTCTCGGTTTCATAACTAAAATAGACTGGGCATTAGTTTGTTATCTTCGATTTTCTTGGGTTTGGACTTGGCTTTCGCCAACTTGGCGTAGGCTTCGCTCTCGGCCTTCCGTATGGCGTTCCGCCGTGCCTCGGCTTTTTCCTCCTCGGTCAGTTCAACGGTGTGATTGACCACTACCTTGCAACTGACGGGTTTGCCGATGTCGATGTCCTCCTCGTCGTAATAGTGGAGTGCCATAGAGTATATTTCCTCGTCGGCAAACCCGTTGCAACCGCTCTGCCGTACTTGGTTGATGATGAAAGTGCAGCAATCGTCAATGTTCTTTTTCGGATTGGCGTATCGGGGTGCGAAAAGTTCGTCCTCCCGTGCCCGTGCGTCGAGATAGTTCTGTATCGTCAGTTTGAAATAATCTGTTCCTTGTGCCATGATTTTTTGGTATTGTGGGGCGGCGAGCCGCCCCGTGTTCAACATTTATTCGTCCTTTCCGAGAAGCCGCCGCACCTCGTCCTCTTTGGTCTTTTGGAAAATCCATCCCGCTTTCTTCTGCCCGTCATGCGTCAGCCGTGCGTTGAAGCGTCCCCCGAGTGCGTGAAGGGCGTCCTTGACGGGCTTGGTGTCCCCGAATACGGCTATCGCCTTCTCGGAATAGTCCACGATGATAAACCCGCCTTGCACGCTCGTTTCAGTGCGTTCCGCCCGTTTTTCGTCTTTCGGCTCGGGCAGACATATATTCTCCTCGTTTCCTGCGATATATGCCAGCCTGTCGATGTACCCTTCACGGGTGTAGTGGGTCAGTTTGCAGACACTCCACCCGTATTTCGGACTTTTGCCGAGCGTGAAAACGGGATAGCGGTGTTCGTTCTTGGGGTCGTATTCGGAGAGGTGCGCCGTTTGCGGGAAATTGGCCGCCGCCTTTCTCAACTCCCCGAAGCCGTTGCGGGAGGTGGCCGAAAAGCCGAGAATGACGGTACGCACGCTTCGGGTGGTCGAACACTCGTAAGAGGGGTCAGTGTATTCCGTTTCGTTGAGTTCGGCGATGATTACGCCCTGCACCCCTTCGGGCATGATGCGGCGTAACCTCTGCGCCCCTATTTCCGCTATGCGGTCATGCTCGGCTTTCTCTTTGGCGGCGGCGATGGCCTGCGCCGTGGCTTGCTCTTCCGCCTGCCCCACGAGCAAAGCCACCTCGAAAGCGTCCATGAACTCGGGGTTCACGTCGTCGTAGTACCTGCCGATACCGAATGTTTGCGAGAGGGGTCGCAGAATGTCCGTTTGGCTGATTTCCTTTGTTTCGGTATCGACCATGTGGTACACGTAGCCACGGGCGGTGTGTTCCACATGGTAAACGACGTAACGCTTTCTGCTCGCACCCGCACCGATACCGATGATTATCTGGTTTTCCTTGACTACCTGCACCTGCGTGTCCGTGGTAGTCGCTCCGAATAATGAAATGTACTTTGTCATACCTGTAATAATTTAGAAGATGTGAGTGAATAGGAAATAGAAAAAGCCGGTTAGAGCCACGAGAGAAACAAGGCAGGAGAAAATGCCCCGCAGGATGTCATAACAGAACGTGAAGCCCAAAACGACCCAAATAAAGTCGATACCCCACACGTGGAAGCCCAAAGCCACCGCCCCGACCTTTACCGCCAACCCGACCTTTGCCTTTATGCCAAGTGGAAGGTTGGAGGATTTCTGTTTCCATTTATTTTTCTCTTCGTTTCTCATAACCTTTGACTTTTTTTTTATGCCGTAGCGGAGCCGGTATGGATGGAATCTGTTTCGGTAGCATCAAAAGGTGTCGGGGATAGCTGCTGCAAGATTTTGTCGGAAAATACGCTCGCCCGCAGGGAAAGAGGAAGATTTTGCGGCAAACCGCCCCGCGGCCCGATCTTGCAGCAGCGTGAGCCCCGTAACTACCTTTGCTACTGACAACAGATTTCCATACCGCGCTCCGCGGCATGAAAAAAAAGAGAGGAAAAGGTTATGGGAGAGAAACGGGGAGAAAACGATATGCCGTGAACGCTCGCGAAAGTCGGTTCACGGCTCACCCTGCATGGAATGATAAATCGCCCGCGAACATTTCCTTTCACGGGCGATTGGCGTATCGGAGCGTGCCGATCCCGTATCGGCGGAGGATCGTTTCCGCCGGACGTGGCGCCACTCGCTGCCACTTTTAAGACGGATACGTCCATATGCCACTGGCTGATAACAAGATACTGTCCATTTGTGTACTTTTGGGCATCCGGGAAACAAAAAATGAAACAGAACATGGAAATAATAAGTATGGACGTGAAGGCTTTCGACGCGCTGGCAGGGCACGTGGAAGCCATTGAAAGAAAAGCCGAGGCGTTATGCCGCAGGCAAGAGGACGTGAGTTTGAAAAAATGGCTGGACAACCAGGATGTCTGTGACGTGCTGGGTATATCGAAACGTACCCTGCAAACCTACCGGGAGAAAGGGTTGCTGCCTTTCAGCCGCATCCGTCACAAAATCTTCTACAAACCGGAAGATGTCGGGAAACTGCTGCAATCGTCGCACTATCCTAATACCGCCGCGTTATGAGCCATTATTTCATCGACAAGCACGATCCGCGTGTGGCGGATCTCTTCCGGCGTTTGGAAAAGGCCGGCAAGGCACTGGATAAACTGGAATCCTCCGGAGGCCGGACACTCAAGGGAGAGCGGTTCGTCACCGACGAGGAATTGTCCCGGCTGCTGAAAATCAGCAGGCGTACATTGCAGGAATACCGCACGGCGCGGATCATTCCCTATTATTTGATTCAGGGCAAGGTACTATACATGGAATCCGAGATACAGAAATTCTTGGAAGATTCCCGGAAGAAATGTATCGGGGGACAGGAATGGGTATAAAAGAAGAACGGCCAAAACGTTGGCCGTTCTTCTTTTTCAGTTCAATATCGTGTTCATGCCGGGGAGCTGCCAGACGACAGCGGTCGTCGTGGCCCTTCGGACAAGCCACCGTCGGAAGGCTTCGGCATTCCCGGATTTTAAGCGGAAAGCCAGCGCGGCGATCATTTCGAGCGAATACAGCTCGACAATACCGCCGTCACGGTTGCGCTCCCGGCGGTAAACCCGCTCCTCACGGAGTATGCCGCTTTTGAGTATGGAGCGGATGTTGCTCCCCACGGCAGGAACGAAGACTCCGAACAGGTCGGCAATCTGGTGGCGCGTGAGCCATACACGGTTCTCCGGCGTGTGGATTTCCACCCGCCCGTTTTCAATGCTGATAGGTTCTCTTGTCGTCATAGTCATACAAATTTATCAATTTTTGTTATACTGTTCAACCGTTTACCGTTATAATATCTGCCGTTTCCGGTTCGTCCTCCTCGTAGAGATTTATTTTCCGGCCTTTGGTCTGTTCTTTCAGCCGTTTCATGTCCTCGTCTACCTTGCGGTCGGTCACTTTGGCGTAAATCTGCGTGGTGGAAATGCTCTTGTGTCCCATCATGCGGCTGACAGTTTCGATAGGCACTCCCAACGAGAGCGTGATATGTGTCCCGAAATTGTGCCTCGCCTTGTGAAAGGTCATGTCGAAGCCGTATGTCCGTCCCAGTTCTCTGGTGAGCTTGATGAGATACCCCCGGCAATAGAGGTTGAAAATCCTGTCGCTTTTACGCTCGTGGCGGTATTTCTCGATGATCTGCAACGGCACGTTCAGCAGGCGGATGGCCGAGGGCGTTTCGGTCTTCTGGCGCCGGATGTGTATCCAGTACGTTCCGTCGTCCGACTGCGTGATGTCTTTTTCGGACAAGCGTTTCAGGTCGGCGTAGGACAACCCCGTGAAGGTAGCGAAGAGAAACCAGTCCCGCACCCGCTGGAGGTTGGGTTTATCGACGGGAGTTTCCATCAGTTTTTTGAGGTCTTCGAGTTTCAAATGGCGGCTCTTGCGCCGGGGCAGTTCCGGGTGCAGCTTCCCGTAAGGGTCGCGCCGGAGTGTGCCCTGACTGACAGCCCGCTTGGTCATTTTCTTCAACCGGTAAAGATGCTCGTGTACTGTCTTGGGTTTCATTTCACGATCTGTACGCAGGAATATTTCAAAATCATCGTAGAACTCCCGATCAAGGCTCCGCAACGCTACATCCTCCTTTTCCTTCCTTTTTTTCACGAAGGAGGCTAAAATATTATAGGAGTTCTCGTAGCTTTTATAGGTTTCTTCCTTGCGATCCACGCCGACACGCTTGCGGAACTCCTCGTTATGCTCGCGGAACAAGGCAAGGAGGGTGAACGGTTTCTGCCCGATTCCTTCCACGGCGTTTTTGACCAGCTCGGCCGTCACGAAACCGAGGCTTTTACGAATATGGCGGTAATGTCCGGTGATTTTTTCGGTCAGTTTCTCTATTGCCAGGTTTACCGTTCGGGCGTTCTCGCTTCGTCCGTTCGCCCTTTTGGTTTCTGGATTCCAGAGGGATGGCTCGACAAACGCGTTGATATTGATCGGGGCCGACTTGGCGTCGATGCTTACCTTGCATAACAATTTACATGTTCCGTCCTTGCGGACTTTCGTGCGGTTGATGTAGAACAGCAGGGAGAACGTGCTGCGGCGTTTTATCTCTTTATTATTCGTTTCCATAATCGTTGTGAATTTGATTGTCAATGATAGATTAAATAGCTACCGAGAAGCGGCCGGCAATCTTTTCCTCTAAATACCGGGTATCCATGTCGATCTTGTCATCGGTCACTTTGGCGTAAATCTGCGTCGTGGAAATGCGGCTATGCCCCAGCATTTTACTGACGGTTTCAAGCGGGACACCATGCGAAAGCGTGATCTCGGTGGCGTAGGTATGGCGTCCGCAGTGAAAGACGAGCTTCCGTTCAATCCCGCAAATGGCGGCAATACGTTTCAGTGTCCGGTTGAGTTCGTTGTTGCTGTACATCGGCAGCAGTTTCCCTTCCGGGGCCATATCCCGGTACTTGTCGAGGATGAGCAACGGTATGTCGAGCAACGGCACTTCATAGTCGATTTTCGTCTTCTTGCGGGCGGTCTTGATCCATACCTCACCGTCCTCGGCCACTTCCAGATCCTCCGTCGTCAGGCGGCACATGTCCCCGTAAGGGATACCCGTGTAGCAGGAGAAGAGGAACAGGTCGCGGATATGGTAGAGTTTCGGGTCGTGCAGGGGTGTGGTCATCAGCCGTTGTAACTCCGCGGCGGTAAGGTATTTCTGTTCCCGCTCGGGATGTTCGGCTTCATACCCCGCGAACGGGTCGGCAGTGATAATCCCTTCCGCGATGGCTTCCCCGACAATCGTGTTCAACCGTGTGACAAGCAACACGATAGTTCCCAGGGCAAAGCGGCGCTCCGTGCGTAGGTAGAGGTCATAGTTGTCGATGAATGAACGGTTCAGGGCCGTGAAAGGAACATCCGACAACTTGTATTTCTCCTGGATGAAAGCAGCCACACAGTTACAAGCATAGCGGTAAGATTGTGCTGTTCCCTTTTCCCGGTTCACGCCGACACGTTTTTCGAAATGTTCGATGAACGTCCGGAAATAACCCAACAGGGTTTCCTGCCCGAAAGCCGTCCCCAACAACAGATTCCTTATTTCTTCAGCCGTTACATTCTCACGGGTGGCTGACAGTTCGTCATAAATGGAAATGGCTGAAGCTCGCAAATCGTCCAGTTGTCGGTTGATTTCCCGCGCGGCGTTACTTTTACCCGTGGCACGTCCGGATGCCCACAGTGCAGCAGGTACGGACATTTTCGCACTAAAAGCCGCTTCTGAAAATTTGCCGACGGCAAGTTTCGCCATGACCGGGCAATGTCCCTCGTCATTCATTTCGCTCTTTTTGAGGTAGAACGTAACCGTTACATCCGTCTGTTTCATAACTCTATTTTTTATGTTGCAAAATTACTTGATATAGAGTTATTTACAGTTATGAAAATTATAGCGGAACAAAGAATAAAACCCCGGATGCCGGTAACATAACCTGTATTTCCATGAAAAACGGAAAAAAACGGTTATCTTTACGGGCAAAATATAGGGCTCTTTGCATGGTGAACGGTAAAACCGCAGGTGGTCAAGCGTTATTTTGCTGGATTATCCGGGGCTAAAAAAGGCAACGGATAAGTAGCAAATCTTTCTCTTAACCTTTCATTATCCTGCATTTTAGCGATTTGGAAAGGTATAGAAGAATTTGGCTTAACTCTCCTCAATACCAAACACTTACTTTATTTATCCAAATTTTGCCGTTTTTTTGCGAGTTCTTAATATATTTGGTTTAAGTTCTGCACACCAAGTGGTAGTTAGCTCACCCTCATTAGGAGTGTCAAAAACACGTACATAATTAGTGGAATCTATTGCTAAAGCCATTCCTAATATTTGTTTTTGTCATTTGTTTGTTTATCGTGAGTCGCCATCAAATAATATCCATTCATCATTTGTTGATAGTAAGGATTTGTATTGAAGTTGATGACAATACCAGTTATCAAATGTACTTTATCGGGTAAATTAGATGTCCTGATGCCATTTTCATATCCGTATTGTCCCGCCCAAATTGTAATTGTTTGATCTATGTTGATTTTATTAATTTTTGCGTACTTTCTGTGAAGGAGTGTAACCAAAATATTTTTTATATACCTTAGCAAAATAACTGGGACTGGAAAATCCTGTCATATATCCGACTTGTGATGCGGTATATTTGCCTGATGATAAATATTCTTCAGCCTTTTTAAGCCGTATTTCATTTATAATATCAACAGGTGTCTTTCCTGTCATAGATTTGATTTTACGATAAAATGTCGTATATCCGATACCCATTTGATTACAGATGTCTTCAACAGAGAAGTCACTATCGGATAATAGTTCTAAAACATGAGCTTCGAACACTCGAAGCAAATGATTTTCAGAAGATTCCTGTAAATCTGTATCAACAGAAAGCGGTTCTATATTTGATTTTAAAATAATGTTCCTGTTATGAATAATATTTTCTATCCGTGAAAGCAGGACATTCATATCAAATGGCTTTTCAATATAGGCATCTACTCCGACGTTAAATCCTTCTATTTTATGTTCATTTGATGACAAGGAAGTGAGCATAATAATTGGGATATATTTGAATTGTGGTTGTTTTTTCATATGTTTGCATAATTCTATACCATTCATCCGTGGCATCATATAATCAGTTATCACAATATCAGGGACTGATTCTTCCAACATTTCAAGAGCTTCTTTACCATCGCCAACTGCAAATATGGTATAGATACCTTCCAATTGTTGGCAAATCACATTACGAAGTTCGGTATTATCTTCTACTATCATTATTTTATGGTGTCCGGCAGGAAACTGCTTTGGCAGGGCATAATCCTCAATTACTATATCGGAATGTTTGATGTGCTCTTTTCCTAATGGTAATTCTACTATGAAAGTAGTACCTTCCCCTTCCTTGGATGAAAAAGAAATATTGCCACCCATATGTTTCACCAATTCTTTTACTAACAGTAATCCTACTCCACTTCCACTTTCAGAAGAATTGACAGCATTTGTCGCTCTAAAATATTCTTTTAAGATTTTCTTTTTTTCCGAATCAGGAATACCTATTCCAGTGTCAGATATAATAATCCGGCAGACTTTGGAAATTATGCTTGTGCTGACTATTACTTTTCCACCATTAGGAGTGTATTTAATAGCATTATCCAATAAATTGTATATAACTTTTTGGAACATATTCATATCAAACCAAGCCCAGGTAGGTGTGTCCGGAAACTTGAATTCTAATTGAATATTTTTATGTGCGATAATCGAAGCGAAAGCATATGAAATTCCATCAATGGAAGCTTCAATCCTATATTTGGCAACCTTTACAGGCATGACTTCATTGGTTGATTTCTCCACTTCGAGTAATTTATTTGCTAAATCAGCTAAATGATCGGAGTGAGAGATAGCCAGTTTTATATCTTTATGCGATTCTAAATCATTATCAGGCAATCTATGTCTAATATTAGACAGCAACAACCGGATAATTGATAAAGGAGTTTTTATATCATGAGCTATGCCGGCAAACAGTTTGACTTTATTGGCATTAACCCGGGAACGTATTACTCCTTGCAGATGCTGAAAAACAAATAAAGCTGTTCCTATAACGAAAAGTGTATACAGTAAATAAGCCCACCAAGTTTCCCACCATGCTGGTAAAATTATGATACTGATTTCACGTTGCACGGTTTCTTCCGAATGTACATGAGAAGTACGTACCTTAAACAGATATTTTCCTGAAGGAAGATTATTGTAAACTGCCATATTATCTGCAGATGAAGGAGACCATTCCCGGTCAATACCTTCCAGCATCCACTCATATTCTTGGGAAACATCGTCAATGGGAGATACAGTATTAAAACCTATTGAGAAAGCATTTTGATAATGTTTCAATATGATATTCTCGCATTCATTAATGGCTTTCTTTATTGGAGCATCTTTGCCCGGAGTTACTAACTGATTCGAAACGTGGAGATGGGTAAATATAAGTGGGCGTTTTTTGTATGAATAATGTATATTTGCCGGATTAAAAACAACGGCTCCTCCTATTCCTCCAAATGCTAGTCTTCCGTTACTGACAGGAGTGTGACAACAGTACATAAAACCACTCATTCCCAACCCCGCATCTTTTGTGAAATTAATAATAGACTTGTTATTGATATCATAACGTGACAATCCTTTATTGGTACTTATCCATAAATGGCCATTCGGAGACAGTTCCAGACCATAGGCTACATTTGAAATAAGACCTTCCTTTGTGGATATATGTTCGAGAATATTTCCGATAGTATCAATTTTCATTATTCCATCCCCTTCCGATGCAATCCATAGGTGTTTTCGATTGTCCTCAATGATAGAATAAATCATCGATACTTTTGAGTTTCCGGTAGTAGGGGGATAAATTCTGTCGACTTTTCCTGTTTCTTTATGAATCAAATCAATACCTGCAGAACCGGCAGCTATAATTTTTCCGGTTTTTAATTCGATGATGCTTCTTACTACATTATTTGTTTTATATTCTATTATTTTCTCTGATGATGTTTTAACTAAAGATAGAATTCCATTTTCTCCAGACAGCCACATGTCTGAATCCGAGTCCCGGAAAATGACAAAAATATCATCTGATAAAAGTGAAGAGTTTTCCCGGTTTAGCGTACGTAGAATATTAAGTTTCTTATCACAAACAATAATTCCTGCCGAAAAAGCGGATATCCAAATATTATTATCAATATCTTCAGCCAGTGCCAATACGGTATTGGAAGGTAATTGTCTCAAATGCTTCCATTTTCCGGTTCTCTCATTTAGACAACTTACTCCATTTTTATTGCCGAACCATAGATTACCATCACTATCTTCCATTATAGCTCTGACACTATTGTTAGAAAGACTATTTTTGTTATTCAACTCATGTTTAATATGATGGAATCCCCATGAATTAGGATTTATATAGTTTACTCCTCCTGCAAAAGTTGATATCCACAAATAATTGTCTCTATCCCTGAAAAGATGATAAATACCGTCGATAGTTAAAGAATGTTCATCGTCATCGTTTGGTTTGTCAATAGCGATAAAATGAAGTTGAGAATCACAATAAAGTAATCCCAAACCATCAATGGCAATTACAAATAAACCATCATACTCAGTGATTGCACGTACAGGTTTATTAGCTAGGACAGAATTCCATTCGGGAATTGTTTTTTTTCCTTTTGTATCAAAAAAGACAATTCCGCCTCCTTTTTGTTGCAACCAAATATTTCCGTGACGGTCGGCATATATAAACCTGACCGGAGCATTTCCAAGAGAAGTAAACCGATGTTTGGCAATTGGTTGGTATTTATCTGCATAAACTTCGAGTTTTATTATTCCATTAGATGTTGCTACAAAAATGTTATTATCATAAACTGCAGTTCCGTTGCAATCTCCTATAGGAAGATATTCATATGGTAGTTCACCGGAAGAACGTGATATATATAAGCCATGATTTGTTGAGACGAATATTCTGTCTTTCTCCAAAATGTTGATTAAGTTAATGATTCCTGTATAGGTAGAATCTCCCTGAAAGGAGAAAATAGCTTCAAAGCGATCAGACAGTCTGTTATATTTGAATACATTTGAACGGTTGATAGCAAAAAGTTTCCCTTGTTTGTTAGTCAAGACTTGCTGAAAACGGTTATCGGAACTACTTGCACCATCCATATTCTGAATATGGTAATCTGTAAAATTAGTACCGTCAAAAGATTGCATGCCACTATTGGTAGCAAACCACAATACTCCATTATTATCTTGGGACGTGCATCTTACAATCATATTACTTAATCCGTCGTCTACCGTGATACTCTCATATTTATGCCCTAGCATATTAGTGGAGGTAAATAGTGTCATCAATGCCAGCAGGAAATTCATAACTTAAGATTTGAACGTTGATTAAAATATTGGTTTTTCATAACTGTAATACAAACATAGATATTTTTTCTCAAAATCTTCTGTTAATAAGAACATAGAAATATTTTATGCAAAGAAAGTAGTAGCAATTGCAAGAATATTTATAATATTATGCTCTATTACTCGATACTTTTGCCAATGATAAATACACTCGAGGTTTATCTTAGTGAAACACAGATTAGTTATTACCTTTTTAAAACTTAAATTTATGCACCTATTTTTTAGAGAACGGAAACTGCTAAAAGACGTTTTTTTGCTAATCGCTCTATTTACATCTTTTACAATGTTCGCACAAACTAAATCCATACAGGGGATAGTGCGTGATTCACAGCAACAACCACTGCCGGGAGTATCCATAGTAGTGAAAGAGTCGCAAAACGGAGTAATTACAGACGCTAACGGACATTTTACAATTAAAGGAGTAAAACCAGATGAGTCTTTGATATTCTCTTATTTGGGATTTCAAAAACTAACTGTCAAGGTGGGAAAGCAACCGATGCTCGACATTATTTTACGTGAAGATGTAGCAGCTCTTGATGAGGTAGTGGTAGTGGGCTATGGAGTGCAAAAGAAGTCTGATTTGACCGGTTCTGTTGCCTCAATGAGAGAAAATGAGATAGCGAGACAAGCCACTGTTTCCGCAGCCGAAGCGCTGAGGGGACAAATAGCAGGTGTTAATGTGGTGAATACAGGTGGTAAGCCTGGTTCGGAGATGATGATTGAGATTCGGGGAACTAATACTATCGGACAAGATTCTCCTCCTCTTATTATTATTGATGGAGTTGAAGGGGATATTTCAATGTTTTCTGTATTAAATCCGAACAGTATTGAAAAAATGGATGTACTTAAAGATGCATCGGCAACAGCAGTTTATGGTTCAAGAGGCTCCAACGGGGTTATTATCATAACGACTAGAAGTGGCAAGAAAGGCAAAAACAGAATTAGTTATGATGGTAGCTTTGGCGTAAAAATAGTGCGTGACAAACCCGATATGATGACAGCACAAGAATTTCTTCGTATGCACGACGTTATGGATCTTTATTGGGGGAATGTCAACAGGCAACACCGCATTGATAATCAAGAACGAAATAATGTGTTGAATGGGACTACCACCGATTGGATAGACTTTTTAATCGGCAATGGTATGCAGACTTCACATAACGTTTCAGTATCTGGCGGGAATGATAAATCTACCCACTATTTGAGTTTGGGATATACAAAGGAAGAAGGAAATCTTGAACCGGAAGGATTTGAACGTTTATCTGCCAACCTGAAAATGTCGGCAAAGGTAGGTAAGTATATAAATGTCGGTGGAAGTATTAACGTAAACTATACAAATACTAATTTGGCAGGAGGTGAAGCATTACGTTCCATATATAGAACGAGACCTACTACTCGTTGCTTTGACGATAATGCCGAACCAATATTTTGGTTGAATACGTGGGAACAACAGATACCGAATCCATACTTTGAAAAAGAAAATTCAACACGTGAGAACAGGAAAATTCAAGCTTGGGGAAAAATATATGTCGATATCAAACCTTGGAAGTTTCTCTCATTTCAGACTAGTATTAATCCAAGTTTCAGCTATTTACGTTCGGGAATCTTTGAAGATGTTTACACCAAAGCCAATGCGGGTAGAAATCCGGCATATTCATCACTCAGAAAGCAGACATCATATGCATATACTTGGGATAATACGTTAACTTTCAATAAGACATATGGAAATCACAAAATTACGGCAACGGGTTTGTTCAGTATGCAATCTAGTGAGTCTGATTGGAATAATATGGAAGCTGAAGGTATGCTGTGGAATACGTTATGGAATAATATGGGAGCTGCAGATAAAGTTCGTGGCATAGACAGTTCTCTGACCAAATCAAACCTGATGTCGGCCATGATGCGTATTAATTATATATATAACAATCGCTATCTGTTGACTGTGACCGGGCGTGCTGATGGCTCCTCACGTTTATCAACAGATAACCAATGGGGAATTTTCCCTTCAGCGGCACTTGGCTGGATTATTAGTGAAGAGGCTTTCATGAAACGATTTACAAATTTGTCTAATTTGAAATTAAGGGCAAGTTATGGTATCAGTGGAAATGACCGTGCAAAATCCTATTCCTCATATATGTTACTATCACGTGCAGATTACGATTTCGCAGGAGAACCCGGAGTAGGATTCATCCCAACAACTCTCGCTAATAAAAATTTGCGTTGGGAAAAGAGCGAGGAGTTTAACTTGGGACTTGATATAGGATTATTTTCCAATCGGGTATCATTCAGTGCTGACATATATACCAAAGATACGAAAGATTTGATTTTAACTCGTAAACTGCCCACGCATATCGGCTATGATCAAGTAAGTGATAATGTCGGAGCACTGAATAACAAGGGAATAGAGCTATCTTTAACAACTGTGAATATCACGACAAAGGATTTTCAATGGACAACCAATATCAACTTTGCAATGAATCGTAATAAAATCAAGAGACTATATGGAGATAATGCAGATGATATTGGCAATGGGCTTTTTATAGGACATTCGGTAAAAACAAATTATGCTTATGTATATGACGGTATCTGGCAGATTGGAGAGGCCTTACGTGACAATTTTAATGGTACTCCAACTTTTACAACGACTAACAAATACGGACAGCTTCCCGGACAGCCTAAGGTGAAAGACTTCAATAATGACGGAGTTATTTCGTCAGAATATGACAAGCAGATTATAGGTAATATGGATCCGAAATGGACAGGTGGAATGACCAATACCTTCAACTATAAAGGATTTGATTTGTCTGTATTTGTTTATGCACGTATTGGTGAACAAAAATTGAGTACATTCCATGAAACATTTGCGAGTGATTATTCTGGTCGTTTCAATGTACTGAACTATGATTACTGGACTCCGGAAAACCAAGGGGCGAAACATTGGGCACCGGGTTCGCAGGCAAATAGTGAAATCCGTAAAGCTGCTAACTATAAGGACTGTTCATTCGTTAAAGTCGGTAATATTACACTAGGATATGAATTTAATCCTAAAATGTTACGGAATTTAAAACTTGAGCGGTTAAGAGTCTATCTCACTGCCTTAAATCCATTTGTTTTCACCGAATATGACGGGTGGGATCCCGAATGGGCAGAACGTTCGGTAAATAGTAGTGCTTTGGCCAATACGACTATTATGGGAGGTATAAATCTATCATTTTAACCATTAAACACACACTATATGAAATTTCAAAAATATTTGCTGACAGCATTTATTGCAGCACTATCATTAAACAGTTGTTCTTTTTTGGAAGAGGATCCGTCTCATATTGGAACAGTTGAAACCACTTACACAACTGCTGGAGGTCTAGAACTTGCTCTAAATGCATGTTACTCTTCTTTAAGGGATATACATGAAGACAAGACATTATGGCTTGATGGAACAGATCTGTTCGGAAGAAGTGGTATTCCGGAAAGTGCCAATTGGACCGCTACTGATTTTAATGTTTATAGTACCCAAACGCATACATCTGACAATAAAGTATTCTATAATTTCTGGACTCGTTGTTATCAGGGAATAAATAGAACCAATATTGTACTGGATCAATGCAAAGACATTGAAATGGACGAAGAGCTGAAACAGACACGGTTGGCAGAAGCTACTGTTTTGCGGGCATTATATTATTATTATCTTGTTGAGCAATTCGGGGACATACCATTAATGTTAAAGCATACTGAGGATATAAATACTACTGCAGTAAGGGATCCGGAAGAAAAAATATACGATCAGATTATATCTGATGTAGAAAATGTATTATATGCACTCGACTGGCAGGTAGACAAGTTCGGTCGTGTCAGTAAAGGAATGGCATATTCACTACTGTCGAAACTTTATCTGACACGTGGCTATAAATCTTATGCCGAAAGTACGGACTTTTCAAAAGCGGCAGAATATGCCCGTATGGTCATTGACGAAGGCCCTTATTCGCTTCTGACAGATTATTCGGATTTGTTTGTCCCGGAAAATGAAGAAAATTCGGAAATAATTTTCTCCGTACAATATTCTTCAGACCTTACGACAAATGGTAAAGGAAATACTACTCATACGCTTTTTGGCTCATATGATGGATGGACAGGTATGGACCGTTCAACTCGTTACAACAGACGATTAAATAAATTTTCGGAATCTTTCTTTCTTATATATCTTTTTGGAGTGGACCAAAGTACAGGTAAGCCGCTTACTGCAGAAATAACAAATGGGACATCGGATGGAATCGCTGTTGTGAATTTGCCACCGCAATCCAGTTTTAAAATCGACAAACGTTTTGACGGAACATTCCTACGTATGTTACTAGCTGACAAAGATGCTAAAAATTATTCTCCGCAAGTAGGAGCCAATCCACAAAAAGCGAATGTAAAGAAGACAATTGTAAAAAATGACACTGCTATCTATATGCCATACCCTAATGAGCCATGGAGTTTTGAAAGGATAGATAAAGCAGGATATACAGTACTCAATAACAATATGTATCATCGACGCACGTCAAATGATTGGGCAGGAGATGCCAATAATGCCCGTCCGCTCCTTAATAAATTCTGGGAACCAGGTATGTATGATGATGCCAAAGGAATCAGGGATTTGTTCCTGTTGCGTCTCGGAGAAGTGTATTTGTTAGCAGCTGAAGCTTATTACAAGAATGATGAACCGGATAAAGCGGCTTCGTACATCAATCAGCTGCGAAAGAGAGCATACGGGAAAGATTGGAAAGACGAATACAAATTGTCCGAAAACGAGGTTGATATAGATTTGATTCTTGATGAACGGGGTCGTGAACTTGCCGGAGAGGCTCATTGTTGGGTAGACTTGAAACGGACAGGCAAACTCATTGAACGTGTCAAGAAATACAATTTGCAAGCAGGACATGTCAATACATGTAATATCAGTGAGAAACATTATTTACGCCCGTTGCCATTTGAGTGGACTAGCCGTTTGTCAAATAAAGTAGACCAAAATCCCGGATATGGGCAATAATTATCAAACTTATAAAATAACAACATTGGTTTATATCATGAAAATATTAACTGAAACTTCCATAAGTCTGTTTATCATATCAGTCTATATATGTCTCTGCGGATGCTCCTCCAACAAGAAAGTATCTTCGCCTGATAATATGGCCGATGTGGATGATAAAGAAATATTGTGTACGATTGCCGACAATCTATGCGAGAAAGCTGATCTCAAATTTATAGATACGAACACTCAAAAAGAATATACTTCTGCTTGGGATGCTCCTGAAAATGCAGAATTGAGATTTAAAAACAAGTATTGTAACTGGCATTATACAAATGGGGTGTTGAACATAGCAATGCTTCACCTCGCTGACTTTGTTGAAGAGCCTAAATATGTTGATTTTGTCCGCAATCATATTGCTTTCGGATTTGATAATTACAAGTATTTTCAGCCACGATACCAACCGGAGAAGCATGGTAAACATTGGAAATATCCTCTAGGGGAACTTTTCAATACGCTCGAACTTGATGATTTTGGCGCTATGATATCTAGTACGCTTGATCTTTATATGCATCCGTTAGGTGAAAAAAAAATGGAATATCTTGACTATGCAATGGAGATGGGAAAGTTTCTTAAAGATAAAAAACTTCGCACTGAAAATGGAACATTTGTACGTTCCTTTCCGCAGAAGAATACCCTTTGGGGAGATGACCTTTATATGAGTGTACCTTTATTGGTAAGATTATACCAAATCACAGGTGATGAGACTTATTTGAATGATGCATTGAATCAGATAGAAAGTTTTGATCAGTTGTTATGGGATTCGCAAAGAGGATTATATTATCATGCTTATTATACTGACCTCAAAAGAAATGGAGTTGCGCACTGGGCACGCTGTAACGGCTGGCTCATGTTCGCTAAAATAGAATTATTGAAACATACTCCTGAGAATTATCCCCGCAGACAAATGGTAATAGACTTGCTTAACAAACAAGTCTGCGGTCTTGCCCGCTATCAGAGTCCTGAAGGATTATGGCATCAAATCATCGACCGTAATGATTCCTATCTTGAGTCTTCTGCTTCAGCTATGTTTACTTATTCTATTGCTTCCGCGGTAAATAACAAATGGCTGGACAGCCGATATGCATCATTGGCGATTACTGCATGGGAAGGTCTGAAAAAACACATGCTTACTGGCAATGGTGATATGAAAAATATATGTGAAGGTACTGAAGTACATGAGGATCTGCAATACTATTACACACGTCCATGTGGCATTAATGAAAAACATGGATTGGGAGCACTTATTGAGGCTGGGATAGAAGTTATGAGACTAAAACAGAATTATACAGATATTGTGAAGGATATTACAATCAGAGTCAATCTGAATAATGAAGAATCTTGATATAATTAAGAGATTACCTATAAACAAAATAATATGAAACGCCAGCTAATTTATATAAGCCTGTTCTTTTCTGTTGCATTGTACAGTTGCAAAGAAGATACTATTACAGGCGAACCGCCACAAGAAAATATTCCTGAAGATATAACAGAGCTCAAGCCTGTTGAAAACTATCCGGGACTGATTCTACGTGCGGAAATGTATGATATTTATAAACAGCGTTTTGAAATGCTTCCGGTAAATAGTCCTGCAAAAAAAAATAAAATTGTCAAAGCAATGTTTTCTGATTCGGAAACCGAAAAAAAGAATGCTACGGCAGAGTTTATTTCGTATTGGAAAGACTATGCATCCAGATGGACTCAAGAAGTCTTGGAAAGACCAGAACCCGATGGAGTTTCATTGCGGGGTGTATGGCGGTGCATACATCTGTATGATATCGTAAAAAGCTTTGGATATCTTAAAGCGGGAGAAGAAAATGATTTCAGAACGGCTTTGGTACAGGCTATAAAATGGGCGATAGGTACGGATAGTAAAAATCCCCGGATTCCGGATGATTATTTCCGTTCGGGGAATATTTATACGGATGTATATTTAGCCGCTGGATTGGTAGGACTGACATTTTATGATCAGCCCCAAAGTAAGGATTGGGTCAACTACGCTTTAGCAGAGTTGAAATGGCAACTGTCACACAGTGTATGGGACGGATGTTGGCATGAGACTCCAAGATATCATGCTTACACTATGAAGCTTATGGGACAATTTATGGAAGTTCTTTATAACCGTACCGGAATAGATATGTTTCAGCATGAGAAGAATAAAGAACTCGCATATTGGTTCGTACGTTTCAATAGTCCGCGTGATAAAGTGGCCGGTTTGAATGTCGGCATAGCGGACGGAGTCAAATTATTCCCCGGATTGGGAGACGCAGCGTGGGGGGAAAATCTGGCTCCTGTCAACCAATATGCATCGCATTATGCCAAGACTGATCCGAAATTATCTGCTGAGTTAATGTGGCTTTGGTCATTGTCAGGGTATATATATTCTGAAGAACCGGTACTCGACCTTTTGATTGACCGTTCGCTTCCTGCCGCTGCTCCCCAAAATATGGGCAGCGATATATGTCCCCAAAGAGGATATATATTGATGCGTGACAAGTTTGAGACTGAAGATGAGATATGGTTTTTACTGAAATGTGGTAAAACATCCATGCACGATCATGCGGATAAAAATTCTTTTTCGCTGATTGCTTATGGTACTCCTATGGCACTTGATGCAGGTGCGGCCGATTATAATGATCCGGGACACAAAAACTGGAATAAAAAATCAATCTCCCATAATATTGTCACTTTCAGAAATAAAGGAGAAACAGACATCAACAAATACGATAGTCAGAATGCAACAGACGGAGTCATAGTACACTGGGATTCTCAGAATGATATGGATTATTCTGTGACAGATGCTTCAAAAGCTGCTAAAGTTTCCAAGTATATGCGGGAAGTCATTTTTGTGAAACCGGATTATTTTGTTATCAGAGATCAGGTGAATGCAGCCGCTAGTAAAGAAGCTGTATGGATGATGCAAACGCCTTGTGAGGATATTCAATGGGAGGAACATAATATATATTGCCGGAATTCCTGGGGGACAGCACTTGATGTACATGTTGTTTCTCCGTCAACGGTATTGGTAAAACATCAGAATCCGGGACATTTTGGGACATGGACAGAAGAACGTCCGGATAGAAATACAACTATTTACCCGTTCAAGTATCAGCAAACGATACAATTTCCAGCACCTGCAACCGGGAATATCGTCACTGTACTTCATCCCATGAAAGACGGAGCAAAACGCCTGATTGTTACTTCACGTGACAATGGGCAAACATTGAATATAACAAAAGATGGACGTCAAGATCAAATCTCATTCACAGAGAAAGGTATAAACGTTACGATCGGGAGCAAAAACATTATTTCCGAATATAAATAATTAATGAAAATAGTATGAAAATCAAATCATTAGTAGTATCAATAATAGTTTTTATAACCATGATTGGTTGTGAAACGGAAAATATGAATTACCAGGGCCTCGTTCTCAAATTGGATAAATCCGAGATTAATCTTGATTACTTGGCCGGTTCTTCTGACGTGGTAAATATTCAAACGAGTGTAAGTTATCTCAAAATTTACACTTCAATAGATGGGGTTAGTGTTAATACTGAATCGATTATTGAAATAAACAACAATGAAATAAAAAAGAATAATTATCAAAGTATTAATAACTTGAAGTATGAGATGATCGCTGTTGAAGGGGGATATCAACTGAAAATTAGCGCGCTTCAGAATAATGAGAAAGAAACGTCCGTACAAGAGTATTATGTTGTTAAATCAGCAGATGGTACCAGTTCGTTATCGGTTGTACAAAACACAAAAGGAGAGGTCGTTGAAAAAGAAACTGAGTTTTATCCGGAAGGAGGAACATACGAATTAGAAGTGGCTCCGGCAAGCGGAAAAGAAATTGTTGTTGACAAATTAGTGGGGGATGACTGGTTGACATATACTTATGATAAGTCCACACAAAAAGTAATTGTGACTGCTGCCAATTGGAAAAATGGAGATGGGGTAACAGACAGAAACGGAGCCCTGCGCATACAAAATACTTCACAAGGTAATATGATACTGGGAATCAGACAACAGGTACCCTTTGTGCAACTGGATAAAACTATTATCTTAGTCAGTGATAAAAATATAAATGAAACTGTAAACGTCACTACCAATATGGCGCAAGGTACAATTGCCCTTTCTGAAAAACTTGAAGCGCAGGATCCGAATAATCTGATTAGTGCTTCTGCCTTGGAATATGCGGATAACCAAACCCGGAATGCTTCATTTACAATAACTGTCAATGCAGACGGTCTTTCTTTTGATACATCGGCGCGATATAACATTATAGGTATAGGCGAAGCCACTGGATTAACGATGCTGGAAAAAGGGATTGTCATATCCAGAAGCCAGGTATTATTTGAAGAGACATTCAGTACGGGAGAATCCGATTTTGCAAATGTCTGGGAACGTACCAAAGGAGATAAAGCGGAATACACTTCACTTACCTTCAATCAGACACCTTTATTATACAGTGACAGTAACGGGGAATATATCCTTTCAGGCATAGGACGTACTATTCAAAGGAATTATTATGCAGATAAAAATTCTATATCTGTCCAGCATGTCAGTCCTACGTTTACACCAATTACAGAAGGGGAAATCTATGCGTCTTTCTTATTTAAATTAGACCAACTTCCTTATAGAGATAATAATTCCGGGAATTATCATGCGGTACAATATTCTGTTTTGGGCTTCTCTGACAGTGGAACAAGCCGTATAGCCTCTTTTTGGGTAGGTAAAGTGGAGCGTGAAGAGAAATATAGGTTCGGGCTTACACTTGCCTCTAACAACGGTGGCAAAGTATTGTGGTATGACAAGGAGTTCTTCGATAAAACCGATCAAACTTTTTTCATTGTCCTGAAATATAATGTTGGTACAAAACGATTTGACTTATTTATCAATCCGGCTTTGACCCATGCCCAACCCGAACCTACTCTTTATATAGATTTGGAAACAAACAATCCACAAAATGATACGAACACTGCCTCTAGAGTCAGGACGCTCTTTACGCTTGAAAACACCAATAATGCCAATGTCAACTGTCAGATTGGTAGCATACGTGTAGGACGTACCTGGGATGAGGCAGTCCAAATCAAGAACAACTAAAATATGCTTATGAGACAATATATCATATCTTTACTTGGGATTATTTGCTCCTTGCTGCCTTTGGGCAGCAAGGCACAAACCTTATCCACTCCAATGGGCGTGCCTGAATACCCTGTCGAACATATTACTCTGACATCTATAGAACAATATCCCGCTATTATTGTCAGGGCTCAGGATTATGAAATGTTGCGCCGGAATTTCGAACAACTTCCCGATGATTCGAATGCAAAACGAAATAAGATCGTAAGAGCTTGGTTTTCAGATAATGAAAATGATCGCGAAGCAGCGACACGAGAATTTATCCGTTACTGGAAAAATTATACGAAGCGATGGTCGCGTGAAAATATTGAACGTGAGAAACCTGATGGAGTATCAATGAGAGGGATATGGCGGTGTATCCATTTATATGACTTGGTAGAGAGCTATGGGTATCTCACAGAAAAAGACAGACTGGAATTTCGTGATGCATTAGTCCGTACAGTAGAATATGCTTTGGGAAGCAATCCCGATAATTTGAAACTTCCCGGTCAAAAACTTTATGGTTGGCGGGTATCCAATATCTGGGCAGATGTCGCCTTGTCGGCCGGGACTGTGGCATTGGCTTTTCCAGAACTTCCACAAGCTGAGAAATGGCTTAATTTTTCTGTAAAAGAGATTCTGTGGATATTAGAAAATGGTACTTGGGACGGTGCCTGGCACGAATGTCCCCGTTATCATCTTTATCAGATGAAAACAACTTCCAATTTCTTCATTGCTCTTTTCAATCGTACGGGCATTAATCTTTTCACTCATCCGGCAATGAAATCTTTAGCCAAATGGTGTATCGATTTCTCTACTCCACGGGATTTGGTGGCAGGAGCGGCAGCAAATGTTTCCAAAGGAGTAGTAATGTCATTAGGATTGGGAGATTCCACTTGGGGAGAAAACATGTCTGTTATCAATATCTGTGCGTATTATCTTAAAGACAGCGATCCGCAACTTTCTAAAGAGCTCATGTGGCTTTGGAAACGGACAGGATTCAAGTTTTCGGAAGAGTTAGTCACTGACTTATTGATTAATCCGTCACTCCCTGCTACAAATGTTCATTTGAAAAGTACCATAGCTGCTCAAAAGGGGCATATTCTTATGCGTGACAAACATGATACTAAAGACGAAATATGGTTTCTTCTAAAATGTGGAAAGGCTTCGCTTTGCGGACATGAAAACGGGGATGCTAATTCATTTTCCTTAATGGCTTTTGGTACTCCGCTTGCGCTTGATGCCGGTTCCGGAGATTATGGCGATCCCAACCATAAAAAATGGAATAAGAGATCAATAGCCCATAACTTGGTCATATTCAGAAAAACAGGTGAAACAGACCCAGAGAAATATAACAGTTCAGCTTGGGAAGATGGTAAAATAATCAATTGGCAAAGTAACGATCAGATAGACTATTCGGTAACGGATGCTTCCATCCCCAACAAAGTTGAAAAATATATTCGTCATGTCGTGTTTATTAAACCACAATATTTTGTGATTATGGATGAAATAGAATCAAATAGGGAAAGTTCATTTCTGATCCATTCGCCGGCAGAGCGTATAGAATGGGATAAGCATTCATTCAGTCTTTATACTCCTTGGAAAACATGGCTTGACGTACATGCTGTTCTCCCGGAACGGGAGCTCCAGCCTAACGAGCGTGAAGGCCAGATTGGAGCCTGGACATCTAAGATTGCAGATACACGTAGCTGGTATAAATTCAAAACGCAAAAATACATTGAAATAAAAGGAGAGGCCAGTGAAAACTATATTACGGTTCTTCATCCTCGCAAGAAAGGTATAAAACCGTTAAAGACTTCATATGACAGTTCCAACAAAGAATTGCAAATAGAAATCGACGGTCGTAAGGACATTATCCGTTTTACTAAGAATGGAATTAATATAAAAAAGGGAAGTCACACATTTGAATATGCAAATAACTAAATGAACTTGAGTATGTATAATTTAAAAATATCCTTTATAACGCTTCTCATTTTCTTTTCCGTTCCTGTGTTGTCCGGTAAGGTTGCTCAAAGACCATATATGTTTATCAATGAACAGCAAATTAATCGGGCCAAACAACAAGTCGTACATAACGAGGACTTAAGAAGGAGTGTGGAATCATTACAACAAACGCTGGAAAAGAATCTTCGTTCCTGGAGAAAGATGATACCGGAACGGGCAACACCCTACTCCATGAACGAATTGTTCGAGATAGCCAAAATAACCAAGACACGGCCAGATTTAATGACTGAATCTGCGGCAATGATCCTCTATCCGAGTCAAGAGGTAGCAACCGTTCTGCGGGAGAAAATGTTATACGAAATTGGTATTCATAAAGATGAAGGTTCTTGGCGTGAATTAGGTATCCACCAGGGTGAAAGGCTGGGACGGTTCCTTCAGGCGTATGATATTGCCTGTCATCTATCCATCTTTTCGGAAGAAGAACATGAAGCTATCATATCAGAGTTGCATCAAGCCGCACGTTTTTTGGAGGCGTGGACTCTTGAAAGTCCTATCAACTATATTTTCCAAGGACAAACCTACTGTTTCAATATCAAGTATTACCCTATTTGTATGCTTGGTATCATAGGCATGTATTTTCCCGAGTTTGAAGAATCTGCACTTTGGGTAGAAAAGGCGCAGGATCAAGTGACCCGATTGTTGCTGACTGAGAATTTTGCAGACGGTGCTTATGGGGAGAACTCTATCCATTATTGGGCTCCGACCACAGATGGAATACTTCTTTATATCACTGCCAGTCACAACTTGGGATATAAGGATTATATGAAAGATTATACATTCAGGAACTTTTTTCAGAAGTTTATGAGATGGCGTGCTAATCTTACGACTACAGATGGGCGGAAAGTTGCCATAGGTGATGCACACAGGTGTGAAGTCGGTTCAAAAGAATTATTAGACGCCGCTTACCTGTTGGAAGACCACACATTGGCATGGATTGTCAAATCCATCCACGAACGGGTACATGGCGGGTATCTTTTATCTCCTCAACAGTTGCTCACCTTCAACGCTTCATTCAGACTTGAAAAACCACAATATAATTATGCTAACTATATATGGAGCGGATATGGTATTTACCGTTCCGGATGGAATGCGGATGATAACTTCATCATGATGAAATACGGGCCTACCTGGGCCGGACGCAGGGAAATAGAAAAGAAGCCGGTCATTGCCGGACATTCTCATCAGGACTGTATGGGAATTGAAATGTTGTACCATGGCATTCCAATGTTTGTTGACGGAGGTTATCGGGGGGTATACGCTAACTATGAGACTTATGGGGGATTTTGGAAGGCAACTATTGCGCATAATACCGTCGGACTGGGGAATGATTATGGATATAGCCGTACAGACGGACTTTTCAAGGAACATATCAATAAGCATGGTAAAGAATTCAGGTACGAAAAGGAGCAGATTAACACCTATCGTAACTCAACACGTCTGATGTCATTTTCTGATGTAGAAGATGTTGTGTTATTGTCAGCCAAAGCAACCACCTACGAAAATGTGGAACATGAGCGTTCCATTGTCTGGTTTCGTGAGAATTCACTGACGATTGTGCATGACAATCTCACCAGTCCTTATATGCAAAACTACGAATGGTATCTTAATCCTGTCGGTCATTTGATATCTTCAGATAAAAATTATATCATTGGTGATGAAAAAGCACGATTGGCTATTGTCGAAGTCGGAAAACAAAGTCCCACAACAATAATTGGGAGAGGTACTAAAGGAATTCCCGATTACTATTATCCATTTCGGAATGACTTCAAGGATGAACCTCGTTGGGATGGCCCTAATGCACGATGGGCTAATTATACGCTTATGGTCAAATCTCAAAAAGCAGATTCTACCGCTTTCTTCAATGTATTGATACCTTTTCATAAAACGAATCCTTATACAATAGGAAATTGGGGTAAAAAGGGTAAGAAACTTTCATCTGCGTACGGACATATTTTAATTTCAGAGGAAACAAACGAAAAAGAGCTTCTTGTAAATGGCCGATTTGCAGTCGTCTGCAATAACAGTGCTATGCAGCCACAGGAGTATACTTTAAGTAACGGTTACGAATTGTCTGTCTCCGGGCGTACATTGATAAAGACGGAATTATACTCCTTGCCATGGAAAGAGTTATATAAACATAAAGTGACAGGATTGGTGGGATTGAAATCCCAAAGAGCCACTTTTGTCCTGGAGCCGGATCCATGGAATGAATATGTATTAATTCATGATCCCAAGATAGAAGAGGGAAAAGAACCACCGGTTCCCATCCGTGTCAAAGTTTCATTTTATACAGGCAAGAGACCTGTTAAAATGGTAAGAGAGCGCTCCAATGAGTCTATTCCCTCCTTACACAATCCTGAGTTTGACAACAAAATAGAGAAAGCCCGTTTTTATACCGGACTTAAAAATTATGCGAAAATAGAATCACGTATGGCACGGGTAGATCAAGATTTTGAATACGATGATTCTACAGGGATCGTTTCTACCCTTCTTCCCCCCGGGTTCAATCATTTGGTATGGGAATAAAGGGATAACGTTATAGTAAATCAGTTTTCAATATATTATATACAAATTCCATGAATAAACTAGCTTTGACCGCTCTTTTATTATTCAATCTCGTTGGGCTGTATGCCCAGCGAGAGATGAATGTAAAAGAAGCTTATGAAGAGGCAAACAAGTTATTACAAACCTTGACATTTGAAGAAAAAGCATCAATGGTACGGGGATATAACAGTTTTTTTCTGAAAGGTATTGAGAGAAAAGGAATTCCTCCTATTTACCTGTCGGATGCGACACAAGGAGTTAATATCCGTACCAACTTACCGAATCCCAATATGGTGAAACAGCTGGAAAAGTCTACCGCTTTTCCAGCTCCCATTCTATTGGCTTCAACGTTTTCGCCGGAATTGTCATATCAATATGCAAAAGCCGTTGGAGAGGAATGTAGAGCTGGAGGGATCGAAATTCTGTTAGGACCTGGGCTTAATATTTATAGACAGTCGCAATGTTCCCGTAATTTTGAGTATTTCGGAGAAGATCCATATCTTGTAGCTAGAATGGTTGAGGAATATGTAAAAGGTATGCAAAGTACGGGTACTGCTGCTTGCTTGAAGCATTTTTTGGGTAACAATACAGAATTTTATCGTAAACGGAGTAATTCTATCATTAGTGAACGGGCAATCAATGAAATCTATTTACCTGGATTTAAAGCAGGAATAGATGCGGGGGCTATGTGTGTAATGACCTCTTACAACCAATTAAATGGAGACTGGGTAGGTCAAAATCCTTATGCGATAAAAGAATTGTTGAGAAAACAACTTGGATTCAGTTGGTTGGTGATGAGTGACTGGAATTCTGTCTGGGATTTGGAAAAGGTGGTAAAATCCGGTCAGAATGTTGAAATGCCCGGCAGTTATGATTTCGGAACATCCATAGTAGAGTTATTCAATCAGGGTAAAATAACGGAAAAAGATCTGGATAATATGCTGTTGCCTACTTTAGCGACATGCATAGCTATGAATTTTTATAAAAGGCCTAAATATGAGCCTTCTCTGCTATCAACCTTTCCCATGCATGAAAAAATAGCCAAAAGAGTGGCAGAAGAGGGCATTGTATTGTTAGAAAACAGAGATAATATTTTGCCATTAGATCCGGCGGTTAACAGAAAGATCTTGTTAACGGGTAAATTTGTTTCCGAAATTCCACGTGGTTATGGGGCGGCAGAAGTTATAGGCTACAACAATGTTCGGTTAGTAGATGCTTTGCAAAAGGAATTCGGACGTACTGTATATTACATAGAACATCCCACTGTAGCTGAGTTACAGGAAGCTGATATTGTAATTTTAAGTATGGGTACACGAGATAGGGAAGCGGTGGAAAGACCGTTCACTCTACCAAATGAGGAAGAAGGATTTATGCGCTACATCACAAGTAATCATAAAAATGTTATTGCTGTCATTAATTCAGGTTCCGCTATTAATATGTCTGCATGGAATGATAAGGTGGCAGCATTAATATATGGATGGTATGGAGGACAATCCGGGTTTGAGGCTTTGACCGATATCATAACAGGAAAAGTCAATCCTTCGGGGAAACTGCCAATAAGCATTGAAAAGGACTTTAAGGATTCTCCGGCATGGGGGTATCTTCCCAAGGGAGCTTCTTTATATAATGAATGTAAAAATGAGTTTATGATAAAGGTATATGATATACATTATAATGAGGATATACTCGTTGGATACCGGTGGTATGATACCCAGAATATAGAACCATTATATCCTTTCGGTCACGGATTGTCGTATACTACTTTCTCTTTAACAAAACCAGAATTGACAGTGAAAAAGATAACGGGTAGCCAACCTATAAAATGTACTGTCGTATTGACTAATATCGGTAAAAGAAAAGGATCTGAGGTGGTTCAGTTGTATGTCCGGGAAGATAATCCGACATTGCTGCGTCCGGTAAAAGAACTCAAACAGTTTGATAAAATAGCGTTATCTCCTGGTGAAAAAAGAATTGTGGAATTTGAACTAACCAAACAGGATTTCGCTTTTTGGGATGAGCAATCGCATGGCTGGAAAGTTAATCCCGGACGATATACCATTATGTTGGGAACATCTTCCAAAGCAATTGAACACAGCTTGTCATTTGTCATTGAAAAATAGTAAGAGAATAAGTTATTGTTTTTGATATTAAGGTTTAGAAAATCTGTCTTTCCCTATTGACTTTCTTCTTTTTATTTTGTACATTTGAGGTCAATAATAATAAAGAAATAACAATGAGATATATAAATTTTATTACATAAAATTCAATAGGTTAATATGCGAATTGCATAACGAGGATAACGAATGGGCAAGAAACTGTGAAGGTTCTTGCCCATTTTTGTTGCAATAATTCTATTTTAGGTATTGAAAGTGTCAAAAAAGAGTTTATAATAAACTTGGATACCGTTTATAATAAACCCCTTCGTTATTTATTAAAAACTTGAATAGAGTTTATTCGATTTCGAGGTTTTTGTGTAAAGAAGAAAGAATGATTGCAATGAATAACTGGCATCTTCTTTTCTTATTTGGTAAATAATAGGTACAATAGGCTGAATGATTGTATTGATTATATTATTTTACAATATATCATTGTTTTGCTTGATAATCGATCATTCAATGTACAAAGCTCCTGTCGTCTGTTCAATCAGATCGGACTTATGAGTCAGTTCCGGATTGAATAGAAACCAGCATTGAGTCAAAAAAAATGCAGAAATCGTCTGTCATATCATATAATTCTGTAATTTTGTTGTGCAAGCCCTGTAAAACTAAACAGCATTTCCAAGTTAATCTTTTAATACTAAAAAATACATATAAGTATGAAAATGAATCTTCATTGTTTTGCGAATCTTATCCCGATAATGATTCTCGCGCTTTTCTCGAATAGCGGACTGATAAACGCAACCGAAGTCGGAAAACGTACTGACGCATTGGAAGCATCAGCCTGGAACGAATCCAAATGGATTTCAGCAGTAGACGCCCCTATAGTGAAAGGACATAACAACGGTCGCGCAGCTGATGGTGCCAGTTGGTTCGTGTCCACCGTGAAAAACGAACAGAAAATTGTCTCCGCCAAGTGGATGACTGCTGGACTGGGAGTTTACGAGTTGTATGTGAATGGGAAAACTGTAGGTGGGGAATTCCTGAAACCGGGCTTCACACACTATGCCAAGACCAAACGTTCTTTTACCTATGATATTACAGACGTTATCCATACCAAGTCAAACGCCGAGAACATGCTTTCCGTACAGGTGACGCCGGGATGGTGGGCTGATAAAATCATAACCCCCGGAGGACATGACGGCATGATAGGCAAGAAATGTGCCTTTCGCGGTGTACTGGAACTGACTTTTTCTGACGGAAGCAAGAAGCGCTACGGTACCGATCTCGAAAACTGGAAAGCCGGAATTGCCGGTCCGGTGAAACATGCCGGTATCTTTGACGGAGAAGAGTACGATGCACGCGAACCGATGGGCTTCGAATGTGTGGACAAACTCTCCATACCCGAAGAGAACACCGAATTTTCTGGCGACATTCTGCCTTCGGACGGAGCGGAAGTCTATCTGCGTACAGATCTTGCTCTTGCTCCTATCAGAGCATATATTTGGAAGAATATAGAAGGAGCGAAAGAGAACGAGTTCGGTAAGGTGATTATCGCCCGTGAGTTCGCATCGGGCAAGGAGATGACCGTAAGTCCGGGAGAGACGTTAGTGGTGGACTTCGGGCAAAACTGTGCCGGTGTACCCTCTTTCGTATTCAAAGCTGCCGAGGGAACAGTGTTGACCTGCCTTCCCGCAGAGTTGCTCAATGACGGCAACGGTGCTAAGATTCGTGGCATGGACGGTCCGGAAGGAAGTTGCCACCGCGAAAACCTGCGCATTCCCCACACTGGTATCCGCCTGGATTACACCTTTGCTGCCGGAGATAATTATGTGACCTATTACCCTCATTGCACCTTCTTCGGCTACCGCTACGTCTCCATAACTGCCACCGGAAATGTCTCTATCAAGTCGTTGAAGTCCATCCCCGTTACTTCTATCACAAAGGAACTGGAGACCGGCACTATCACCACAGGCAACGACCTTGTGAACAAGCTCATTTCCAACACCTATTGGGGGCAGCTATCCAACTACCTCTCCATACCTACCGACTGTCCGCAGCGCGACGAGCGCTTGGGCTGGACAGCAGACACACAAGTGTTTGCCGAAACCGGTACGTTCTTTGCTAACACCATGAAGTTCTTCCACAAGTGGATGCGTGACATGCGCGACACCCAAAACAGTTTGGGCGGATTCCCCGGAGTGGCTCCCTTGGCACAATACGGTGATGAGAAAATGCGTTTGGGTTGGGCCGATGCCGGAATCATCGTGCCCTGGACGGTATGGAAGCAATTCGGTGATACGCAAATTATTGAGGAGAGCTGGAACGCCATGGACCTGTTTATGAACCACATCAACGACACCAAATATAAACACGAGACCCTCTGCGGTGAGAACGGCAACTACCAATGGGCTGACTGGTTGAGCTACGAACCGCTGGAAAGTTGTAGCGGACTGGCTTTCTCTCCCCAAGGTCCGCTTCCTGATGCCGTCAGCTATTGGAACTATTTGAGCGCTTCCTACTGGGTGATAGATGCTTTCATGATGCGGGATATGGCTGCCGCCACCGGTCGCGATGCCGCCAAGTACCAGCAAATGGCCGATTCGGCAAAGGCATACATCAAAAAGAACTTCCTCAACGAGGACGGCACCTTCAAAACCGCCATCCTCAACACCATGCAAACTCCTGCCTTGTTTGCCCTAAAGAACCAGCTTTTGGAAGGCGAACCCAAAGCGAAGATGATAGACCGCCTGCGTGAAAACTTCGCACAGCACGATCTTTGCTTGCAGACCGGATTCTTGGGCACATCCATTCTCATGGCTACCCTCACGGAGAATGGCATGGAAGACATTGCCTATGAACTACTCTTTCAACGTAAGAACCCAAGCTGGCTGTATTCTGTGGACAATGGAGCCACCACCATTTGGGAACGGTGGAACAGCTATATGATAGACAAAGGAATGGGACCACGCGGCATGAACAGCTTCAATCATTATGCCTACGGATGCGTATGTGAATGGATTTGGGAAACCGTTGCCGGCATTGCAGCCGATCCTGCTACTCCCGGCTTCAAGCACATCATTATGAAGCCCATTCCAGACAAGCGATTGGGACACGTAACTGCCGAATACCGTTCTGCCGCCGGACTCATTAAGAGCGCATGGAAATACGAGGGTGACACTTGGATTTGGGAATTCACCCTTCCTAAGGGTGTTACCGCTACCGTAACCCTTCCCGGAGAGATGAAGTCAAAAGATTATGGAAGTGGAACTTACAAGGTGACCAAATAAAGTATATAGTTGCGATAGTTTTTCATGTAGGGATTTGATAGTAAGGCTGTATTCCTCTTCGGGATACAGCCTTCTCTTTTGTTTTGGCAAAATATCTGTCTATGCATTTTTCATCTTTTTTCTCTATGTGGAAGTTTTTTGCACATATATTCTCAATTCCTCGTATCTTTGCATTCTATTAAAACATCACTATGGAATTGAAGCATGGATATTACCATCTGATTGCGATACTTGTAGTTGCTATTTGGGGACTGACCTTTATATCAACCAAAGTACTGATTAATCACGGACTGACCCCACAGGAGATATTCCTTTATCGTTTTCTCATTGCTTATCTGGGTATTTGGGTGATTTCTCCCAAACGTCTGTTTGCGGGTAATTGGAAAGACGAACTTTGGTTGATGGCAGGAGGTCTTTTCGGTGGCTCACTCTATTTCTTTACCGAGAATACAGCTTTAGGAATCACGCAAGCATCCAATGTAGCTTTCATCATTTGCACAGCTCCTTTGCTTACCACCATTCTTTCCCTTCTCTTTTATAAGAGTGAAAAAGCCACCAAAGGTTTGATTTATGGTTCCATATTAGCTTTAATCGGAGTGGGACTGGTGGTCTTTAACGGCAGTTTTGTACTTAAATTATCTCCGGTAGGGGATTTGCTTACTTTACTTGCTGCCCTGTCGTGGGCATTTTATAGTTTAGTGATAAAGAAAATGACGGGGCGTTACCCCACTGTATTTATCACTCGCAAGATATTTTTTTATGGAGTATTGACCATACTTCCCGCCTTTCTTCTTCATCCGCTGCAACCGAATCTTGATGTACTTTTAAAACCGATTGTATTATCCAATCTTTTGTTTCTAGCTGTTCTGGCTTCCTTGATATGTTATGTCCTCTGGAATGTGGTCTTAAAACAGTTGGGAACTGTTAGAGCTTCCAGTTATATCTATCTCAATCCGTTGGTGACAATGGTGGCATCCGTAATCATTCTTCACGAACAAATCACGTGGATTACATTATTGGGAGCAGGTTGCATTATATTTGGAGTCTATCAGGCAGAAAAGAAATAAATAGGTAAAACCACACAAGAAATAACAAATATAAGAGTGACAAAAAGGAAAAAGAAACGCATTAGTGAAAAGATGCGGAGATACAATCTCAGTTTACAGCGTCCCCAAGAGGAATTCCGTCGGCGTGTGATAGAGTCGGAGAGAATGAGGAAGGAAAGGGAACCGGAAGAAAGGAGGAGAGAACGGTGGAGAAAATGGAAGAAATGGCTTGGATTAGTCGATTTTACTGAATATGACGGTCCGTTTCCCATTTTTATATCTGCAGTGTTCTTTTTAGTGATTTTTTTAGGTGGGATAAGTTTATGCGTTTTAGGATTGTTCAAGGACCCATATAAGATTCAAATAATGCCAATCTTATATGGTATACTTTTAACCATTTGGAGTGCGAAAGCCTTGATAATCTTTTATCCTGTTCTAAAAGCAGTCATAATCGCTTTATTTGAAGACAGAAAAAAGTAGATTTTATTGGAGATAATTCTTTATAATTCTTAGATTTGTATTCTATTACTAGAGTATGAATTAACACTATTATCAAAATGAAAAGAATTTGGGTGGCTCTTTTAGTATTTTCTATGCTGGGAGGAGCTGTATCAGCAAATGCTATTTCTTTTAAACGTAAAAAGACAAAAAAGAAAGAATCTGTTGAGAAAGAAAAAACTGCTTATGATAAACTGTTCTCATCTAATCATTCGAAAGCAGAAGGTTTCATCACTGTACACAAAGTGAAAGAAAAAGTTTATTTTGAACTTCCATTATCGTTGTTGAAACGTGATATGTTGTTGGGCTCTGCAGTTACAGAAATCAGTGATAATAGAAATGCCATTATAGGATCAAAACCTACCGAACCTATTCATTTTCGTTTTGAAAAACTGAATAACAAAATCTGTCTGTCTGCTATTCAAACAGATAATGTGAGTGGTGATAATGACAATCGATTGAAGACGGCTATTGCATTAAGTAACATGGATGCCATATTGCAAGCCTTTGATATTTCTGCCTATAATAATGATAGTACGGCTGTTGTGTTTGATGTTACCGGTTTTTTTGTGGGTGACAATAAGCTAATGGATCCTTTTGATAAATATAGTGCAAATATGTCGAGAGGACGTAAGCGTTCGACTTCTTTCCAAAGTAGCAAGTCGTTTGTTGATGGTTTTAAGGCTTTTAAGGACAATATATCTGTCCGGAGTTGCCTAAGTTATACTTATTCGTTGACCGGAGGTAGTGGAAAAGACATTAAGGACGAACCTCTGACTGCAAAGGTGACACGTTCTATCCTGTTATTGGATTCTGTTCCTTACCGTCCCCGATTGATGGATAGCCGGATTGGTATTTTCCC
Organism: Bacteroides sp. AF32-8BH; assembly: GCF_003435205.1. Classification (NCBI taxonomy): domain Bacteria; kingdom Pseudomonadati; phylum Bacteroidota; class Bacteroidia; order Bacteroidales; family Bacteroidaceae; genus Bacteroides; species Bacteroides sp. AF32-8BH. The sequence goes on from NZ_QVLZ01000032.1 coordinate 60,336, forward strand.
GACTATAAAAAAAGAATATTCGGCAACCAAACAGACGATGCGGGCAATCTATTATGCAAATCGCTGGCGTTTGGAGCCTTCTGATTTAAAAAGTTATGTAGAGGGTAAAAAGGTGACACCTGTGAAGCCGATTGTTTTTTATGTAGATAGTTGTTTCCCTGATAGTTGGAAAGCATCTATATTTGAAGCTGTCAACCAATGGAATGAGCCATTTGAAAAAATAGGTTTTATACAAGCTATCCAGGCTAAAGAATTTCCGAAAGATGATCCGGAATTTGATGCGGATAATTTGAAATACTCTTGTATTCGTTATGCGCCGATTGCTATTGAAAATGCAATGGGTCCCTCTTGGGTAGATCCGCGCAGTGGAGAAATACTGAATGCTTCTGTATATCTGTATCATGATGTTATAAAGCTGTTGAATAATTGGATTTTTATTCAGACTGCTCAAGCTGACAAACGTGTCCGTCATAAAATTATTCCAAGGGAAGTGATGGATGATGCTTTACGTTATGTCGTTTCACACGAAGTAGGACATTGTCTCGGATTTATGCACAATATGAGTGCTTCTTCCGTCATTCCGGTCGACTCTCTGCGTTCTCCTTCGTTTACACAGAAACATGGTACTACTACCTCTATAATGGATTATGCACGTTTTAATTATGTGGCACAACCCGGTGATATGGAGCGTGGAGTTCGTATGATGCCTCCTCGCTTTGGGCTGTATGATGATTATTTGATTCGTTGGAATTATACACCGGTACCGGAAGCTAAAACAGAGGAAGAAGAGTATGCGATTGCTTCAAAGTGGATTACGGATTTATCCGGTGATCCTGTATATCGGTATGGAAAACAACAGTCGGATATACTTGACCCTCGTTCTCAAACGGAAGATTTGGGAGATGATGCGGTAAAAGCAACTCAATATGGTGTGAAAAACCTGAAGTATATCTTGGCTAATCTGAACCAATGGCTGGATAAGGAAGATAATGATTATAAACACCGATCTGCTATTTATGATGGTATTATAATGCAGTATTTGACTTATATGTTGCATGTTTATCATAATATCGGTGGCATTTATCTGCATGAAAAACTGGTCGGTGATAAAGTGGAAGCTCTGGAAAGTGAACCGAAGGAGAAGCAAAAAGAGGCAATGAGTTATTTTCTGGAACAGCTGGAAACGATGGATTGGTTAGATAACAGCGATGTATTGGATAAGTTGCCTATGGTTGGTAAACCTTCTGATGCTTTGCGTAATGTGCTGATGAAATTATTGATGGCGGCTCCTGCCCGTGTGGAATTTTCGGCACTGAAAGCTGAAGGCGATAAATATGATGTTGACGAATGTATGAATGACATTTATGAATACATCTGGAGTCCTACTTTGAAAGGGCGTAAACTAACCTCTACTCAAATGAAGTTGCAGAATTTATTTATTAAACAGTTAGCTTCAACGGCAAAGATTAATTGGAATAAAGATTCGAAATCATTGGCAGATGAGGATGTTTGGGAATCGTTAACCACGCTTCATCATAAGATAGGGGAAGGACACAAAGGATGTTGTGTGTCGGACTTGGAACGTATGTTTAATCCTGTAGCCGGATTTGAAGAACCAATGGCCGAGTACTTTGTCCCCAGAAATCAGGAGAGTATGTGTTATGGTTATTTCTTGCGGGTGCGCGACTTATTGAATAATCAAAAGCAACATGCCGATAAAGATACTCGACTTCACTATCAATTATTGCTTCATCAAATGAATAATGCGTTAAACAGATGATTATGAAGAATAAATATATCCTTTTACTTTTTTTGTCGGTCTTTGGTCTGTCCGTTTCTTATCCTTTGGAAGGGGCAGCTAAGAAAAAGAAAAAAACAGAGCAGGTAAAATCGAAGAGTGATTATGAAAAGCTATTGAAAGGTAAATCCAATAGCATGGAGTCCAAGGGATTAATGAATCTTTATTGGATTGAGAATAAGATATATATGGAAATACCTAAGGCTGTTTTAGGTAAACGTCTGTTGATGGGAGGGGTGGTTGATAAAGTCAGTAATCCACAGGAATCGTCCGTGGGATTTCGCCCTGCCACTTCTTTACAGGTGAGATTTTGCCAATCTGATTCGTTGGTCAGACTTTATCGGGTTGCCAATCGTCCGACTACCGGTGATGGCTCTCGTATCGGCGATGCATTGAAAAAGAGCTTTAGTGATATTGTTCTGGAGCAGTTTCCAATCAAGGCTTATTCTCCTGATAGTGCTTTGGTGATTGATGTCACTTCTTATGTGTTTAAAGATGACGAATACATGAATCCGATAGATCCGAAGGCATATAATACAATGGATGGCTGGGTGAAAAGGAAGGCTACTTTTAAACAAGACCGGTCGATGATATCCGGGATTGCCTCTTACTCGGATAATGTATCTATTTCATGCAATATGAGTTATAGTCTTTCCATGTCGTTGTTCGGGCTTTTCCCGATAGCAGACGATATTCCTTTCAGTGCGGTTGTGAAGCGTACATTTATGTTATTACCGGAGGATGAAGATTATCTTCCCCGTTTGGCAGATCCTCGTGTTGGTACTCTATGGAGTGACAAGGTTAGCTTTTCGGATAAAGCGCAAGGAAGTGAAGTGCAGTATTGGGTGAATCGTTGGAATTTGACAGAGGAAAACCCTATTGTCTTTTATGTAGATACTCTGTTGCCCGAAAGCTGGCAGCGCTGTGTATATCGTAGTGCTGATATATGGAACAAGTCTTTTCAGAAGATTGGTTTTCCCAATGCGTTGGTAGTGAAGCCTTATCCTAAAGACGGTACGGTGTTTGATGCCAATAATATTACTAAATCCTGTATTCGTTATATCATTTCACCGTCTAACCAGATTACAGACAACTGTTGGAGTGATCCGTTGACAGGAGAGATTATAAGTGCCAATATTTACATTCCGCACAACTTGGCATCGAAAATCCAGTTGGATTATTTCCTGCAAACATCTTCTTTTAATGAGAAGGCTCGTACGTTGCTGCCCGATGAGGGCTTGGTAGAGGAAGCGTTAACGTCTTTATTGTTGAGGCATTGGGGACATTGTTTGGGGTTGAGTGATAATATGGCAGGATCTATTGCTTATCCTGTTGATTCGCTTCGGTCGAAGGAGTTTGTTAAGCAGCATGGGCTATCTGCTTCCGTTATGGACAAGCTCCCCATGAACTATTTGCTTTCTGATAATAGTTATAGTGAAGGAATGCCTTTGGTACAGTCGGTGTTAGGGGTATATGATGATTGGGTAATTCGTTATTTGTATCAACCTATGAAAAAGAATACGCCGCAGGAGGAATTACCCGGTTTGCAATCGTTGATATCTGAACGTAACCACAATCCGTTATTGTTGTTTAAAGGGCCGCAAAACAGGAAAGCGTATTATGACCCTCGTGGAATGGAAAGGGATTTGGGGAATGATGCTATCCGTTCGGCAACAATAGCTTGTGAAAATATAGCGAAAGTAATAAAGAATGCCAACCAGTGGCTGGACAAGGAGGATGTGGACTATGAGCTGCGTGCTGTTTTATATGGTCATATCATCAAGCAGGTGAATGAATATATGAAGCATGTACTGCAACAAGTGGGTGGTATTTATTTGAATGATAGTTACTATGGAGATGTTTATCCTTCTTTTCAATCAGTGCCCAAAGAGGTCCAGCGCCAATCTTTTTTGTGGATGCTGGATGCGATTGAAAAGATGACATGGATGGATGATAAGGAATTGCTGAATCATTGTGCCTTAACAGGGAGTGTTGCCGATTATTCTCAAAAATTTCTGGGAAACTTGGTATTAGTGCAGTTGAGTAATATCTGGCTTAGTGAAAGTAAATCGAATGATCCTTATACGCAACAGCAGGCTATTTCAGATTTGATAAGCTTCTTGTTCAAAGAAGCCAGAATGGGTAAGAGTTCTGCTGATTTTAAGCGTTTTATGCAAGGACAATTCTTGAATGCTGTTATTTCATGGTCGGATGTAAGTCCGGTAAAAGAAAAAGGTTCATCATCCGGTTCTTCTAGCTTTGCGATTGGAGAAACTAATTCTCATTGGGGAATGGAGCCAATTGAAAGCATTTCATATCTGTCTGTTCCGGCAAGAGCTCATTTTTGGTATGGATGTCTGATGGATTTGAAACAGGAATATGTCAAAGCCAAGGCAATGGCACCGACGAAAAAGTTAAGAGAGGATTATGATTATCGGTTGTTTATAATTGAGAAGGCGTTGAGAAAGTAAGATTGAACAAAAGTCTCTCATCCATTTAGGAATTATGGATGAGGGACTTTTATTATTTGAACTTATATTATCTTATTCAGCTACGCGGGTGAATTTATAATTGATGCCAAACATATCTACATCAAATTCTTCATCATAGTCATTATAAGTACTGACAAAGAAATCTGTAGGAATATACTCATGAAAGTAAATGATGATATTGTTATCATCTAGCTTATCAATTCCCATTATAACATCGGCTGGTTCAGACTTTTGAGATGAGAAAAATTTGTTTGCTCCGGAAATAATATAATATGGAGCATCATATTCTTCATCTTTTTCCCAATCAAGAAGACCTTTTTCAATATGATCAAAAGTGACTTTATGTCCACTAGGATTACAAAAGAAGTTTTTTAAGCTTCCGGTAAGATGCGGTATGATTATGTCATTTCCGTCTGTGTGGATGAATTCCAGATAATCATTTTCACTGTTTTTTACGGGTAAGTTTACCATATCTTCAGCAGGAATTTCATACAATTCAAAATTAATTTCATTTGTGATCTCTACAGGTTTCCATTTTCCTAGCATATCTATAAATTTCACTTGGTCAAGTTTTAAAGAATAGGAAATAAAAGATCCTGGATAATAAAGGTCAGAGTCGCCTTCACTAGGTGCTTTTAAATTGATAGTAGCTGTTTTACCTGCATAGTCTTCAGCATCCTCTTGAATTGCAACTGTGAAATGAGCTTGTCGCCCATTTTTAGGTATAGTTATAGAAGTTGGGGCAGTGAAATCAGTACCTATTATCGCACTACTTGATGAACCAATCTCCAAAGGAAATGTAATATCAGAAAGAGCCTTAAAACTTTTTCCACTAATTTCACCTTGAACTTCTACCCATATCTCAACAGTACTTAATACTCGAGAGTAAGATGACGTAAATGAATACATAATACGTTCCTTGGTTTCTATAGGAATGATAGCTATCTTTTTATCTCCCAATACATAACCGTTCACCGGATTAATAGAGAGACGGATTTCACGTCCACTAGTTAAATTGTTTTTAGGTATTAGTATCAATTTTCCACTTGTTTCACCTGCCTTTATCGTGAATTCTTTAGCAGAAATCTCATAATCTTCATTCAGTTCTGCGGTCCCCTCAATATTGACAGGAACTATAAGGTCTGTTTCTGGTGGTACAGATGCCCTAAGTTCTACTTCCAAACTTCCCGAAGAAGGAAGAATATAAATGGATCGACTGAACGAAAGATTAGCAGCCGAAGAATCATCATCACTGCATGAAATGGCTATTATGGGAAATGCCATTACCAATATAAGCAGAATGTTTATGTTTCTAAGCATTGTTTTCATTTTACTCAATCGATTTTATTGGTTAATTGCTTCGTTATATTCATCCCATCGTGCTTGTACTTCTGCACGGTCTTCGGCAGTTAGGATTGTTCCAGTGGGAACAAGATAGTCTGTTGTTACAGATGCTGTTTTCGGAGTTAGTTCTTCTGGTTCACTACAGGACGAGCATATAAATATGCAGTTTGTAACTATTATTGCTGTAATATATATAGTATATTTCATTTTTTGTTTTATTAAAGTTAATACTTAATTTATATACCCGGGATTTTGTATGAGAAGGTCTGGAAATAGTTCTACATCAGCCCTCGGAATAGGATATGTGTAAAGGTACTTTTCTGTAACATATTTTTTCCCATTTGCAGCAATCCAAAATTCTGGTCTTCCATTGCGTTTCAACTCAAACCAACGATCACCTTCGAGAAAGAGTTCCATTCTACGTTCGCAAAGAATGGCGGAAATTAGCTTACTGAGAGGAGCGCCAGTGGCATCTACAGTGATGTTTTGTTTAGCTACTTCAGGTAGATTATCCATTGTATAAGCTATATAATCTTGGGTAATTCTTTTGGAACGAAGGAGATTAAGATATTTTAGAGCTTCTGTTGTATTATTCAAGTGCGCATATGATTCAGCAATAATGAGACATAGTTCTTCACTGCGGAATTTAGTTGTAACCTTTTTGATAGGTATTCGTTGTGCGTTGAATGAATTTGCTTTGCGTATGTCATTTGGGCTACTATTGAATAATTGTACTAGCTCTTTAGATACAGGACGCTGAATAACATTGCTTTGGGCAACAACATAACTTAAGCTTCCTATATCATTTTCATTAGTGTAAGAGGCGATGATAACATTTTTCCCTTTTGAAAGTTTCTGATTTATATTATCCGCATATTCTTCAGCTTCTAACATAGGATATTGTTCAAGCACTTCTTTAGCGTATATGATGGCATTTTCCCAGTCTTGTGTCCAAAAGAAAAAACGTGCCATAAAAGCTTTGGTTACCTGAGCCGTAAAGAGGTAGTCTTTATCGGTTACATTGTATAAGAGTGCATTGCGAAATCCTTTTAATATAAATTCTGCTGTTTCTTTTTGGTTCGAACGTTCAGGTTTGGCTTCCATGTCGAATTCATCTACAAGTGGTAATCCTAACGTTTCAGTAGCAGTTTCCGGTTGATAGGGCTCACAAAAACTTTGTAGCAGATTATAATAGCAGATAGAACGAAGACTCCATGCTGTTCCTAGTATGTTTTTTGCCATTTCTGATTCTGTATCTTCCATATTGCTGATGATAACATTGCAGTCTTTGATAACGGAATACAGTTCAGGATAACGTTTTTGATTTGTATTGATACGACTACCGACATATAATTGTGTATTAACAAGGGAACTGGCTAATGTTCCATCCAAATCTTCTGCAAAGAATTCCAAAAGACTTGTATAGTCGGGTTCAGGTATAATTGTAGCATTGGCACCCTTTTCTATCTCGTCCAGCCAATAATGAAGAATTGTGGAATATTCCTCGGCTGTTTTAGGTATAATTTTTCCTTTGGGTTTTACATCCAGATAATTGTTGCATGAGGTAAGTATGAATAGCAAACTGCAACAGGTGAGTATAAGTTGTTTTATTTTCATAGTTATGCTTTTTTAGAATCCTACATTTACGCTAAACATCACAGATCTGCTGACAGGATACGTTGCTCCGGGAGTTTCCGGATCCATACCTTTATAGCTCGTAAAAGTGAAGAAATTATTAAGTGCCATTGAGAAATCCACATTTGAAAGTGCTGTCTGATTTAATAATTTCTTCGGGAGTGAGTATCCTACAATAATACTTTTAATACGTACATATGATAAATTGGTGAGATATGCCCCGCGTGTAATATTTGGATCCATTGGGTTATAATAACCAAAGTTATACGAATCCTTGAAAACGTTCCATACACGCGGATAGGTACCGTCAGTATTGTTGGGTGTCCAACGGTCAGCGGCAATTTTCGGTACATTCAGTTGTTTTGTAAATAGGTCATTCTCGAATACCTGTGTTGATTCACTTTGAGTTCCATAACCTGTATTTTGATAAGAAACGGGAGGTTTAATATATTCAAGTACTTTAGATCCTGTTGCATAGGTTCCGTTCACACTTAATCTGACACCTTTATATTCTGCGGTAATGTTGAAGCCACCGGTAATAGGGGCTTCCCCTGTTCCCAGATAAAATTGATAGTTGTCAAATTTATTTAAATCAGTTGCAGTATTGATTTCTGCATCCGGGCGTAATTGGAAAGAGTAAAGACCTGTATCCGGGTCAATACCGGTAAGTCTGCCGCTATAGATAGCCTCCATTGGATATCCTTCCCAGTATCCTGCATAAGAAAGTTTATTTAGTGGGTCCTTATATCTAGTTATCCTATTCATATTATAGGCAATATTGCCAGATAAGGATAAAGTAAAGTCTTTAGTTTTTACAGGAGTTCCATTTAGTGTGGCTTCAATACCTTTGTTTTCTACATTTGCCGTATTATATTGTTGTTTTGAATATCCAGTTGTGGTTAGTACCCGTACACTAGTTACCATATCAGTGGTTTTACGGTAATATCCTTCAATAATACCGGTTAAGCGGTCATTGAAAAGCCCAAAGTCCAATGCAACTTTCATATCTTTCGTTTTTTCCCAGCGCAAATTGGGGTTTGGAGGAGAACTGATACTTCCAATATGATAAACATTATTTGCCACATTGCGATAATCATCAAGGAGATTAATGATAAGTTGCGGACTTACAGCACGGCTGATATTACCAGTGAATCCGGTTGCCAGCCGAAGAGTCAATCTGTTCAATACTGGTTTGATAGATTGCATAAAGTTCTCTTCGCTGATGTTCCAGGCAGCACCTGCGGCCCAGTTCGGATTGAATTGTTGGTCGCTACCGAAGTTGGAGCTGCCGTCTGTACGGAAAGAAGCATTCAATATATACTTTGTTTTATAATAATAATCGGCGGAAGCATAGAAGGAAGCGAACTTTTGCTCATTCCAAGTTTCACCGGAAGAAGCATCCAAAGCAGTCAGATATTCTTTCAGCTTGTCATAGTTAACTCCTTCGGGAGTAGAAGGTAAAGGGGTAATTGTGTTTCCTGTTAGAGAATCATAACCATATCGTTTACTGAAAAGTCCGTTCGACTTGTTCCCGCGGAGTTCGGCGCCTGCTATTAAGGAAATTGCATGGTCGCTGCCGAATTGGTCATCATAAGCAAAGTGTCCGCGTATCATATAGCTGTCATTATCTATATTACGTTGTAAAACTGAAGCATATTCTTTTTGTGACAAGTAGTCAACTGACATGCGGTTATCTAATGCGGCTTTGGTTCCATCGCCATATATTTCTTTCAGACGGTTGGTGGAATAAGTATATGAAGCGAGTCCCACAAAGCGTAATTTGCTGATAATGCTATAATCAATGCCGGCACGTACAGTTGTATTTATATTTTTAGTACGTGAAGAGGTTTCATTCATTTCTCGCATAATATTGAAACCGCTGTCGGGCACTTTCTTTCTGCTCGTAGTTTCATAGTTATATTTACCTAATGTATAGTAGGTTTCATCTGTGCAATAACTGCCGTCTGTATTATATGGTTTTTCGTATGGATTGGCAAAATATGCGTATTGGAATGGGTCGAAAGTACTTAATGCCGGCGACTTGGAATCTTGATAAGACATTGATGCACCAAAATCTAATCTTACTTTTTGGTTGGGAGTCATGGTGAGGTTAGCCGTTATGTTATAACGGTCGTAATTATTGTTTTTTAATAAACCTGCATTGCGTGTGTATGCTAATGATGTATAATAGGTGTATTTCTCACCTCCTCCACTGATAGATAAGTTGTGTGTTGTTGATACTCCATTCCGGAACAGTTCGTCGTACCAGTTAGTGTTGTTCTGACTTAATTCGTTGAGATAGGCGTCTTGTTGTTCTTTATTCCAGCCGCTAAAACGTCCTTTACCGGAACGTACAATACCAACTATACCTACCACTGGATAATCTGTTTTACCTTCTCCAAAGTAAGGGGCAGAGAATTCATCCCATAATCCTTGTTCAAAAGCAATTTTTTCTTGGGAATTCATTAAAGAATAATCCCTTTGTGGCGATAGTGTGACAGAAACGTTACCGGAATAATTGATTCTTGTTTTCCCTTGTTTCCCTTTTTTAGTGGTTACTACAATAACACCTCCTGCTGCACGAGACCCATAAATAGCTGTAGCGGAAGCATCTTTTAGGATCGTGATGCTCTCGATATCGCTTGGATTAATACCTGCAATACCATTCATAAACATATCATCGAACTGTCCTGATTTAATTTCCGAACTACTTGGCATATCAGCTATACTTTCTTGTACGGGTACTCCGTCAATAACCCATAAAGGTTGTCCGTCTCCAGTGATCGTGTTGGTACCTCTGATTCGTATTTTTTGTGTACTACCGGGCTGTCCGGTTACAGCTGATACGGCTACACCTGCAATTTTACCTTGCATTAAGGCATCGACAGTCGGTTGGGCTTGATCTTTTAGCTGGTCGGCAGTAATGATGCCTACTGAACCTGTCATCTTTTTAAATGTAGTTTGAGTATAGCCAGTGATAACAACCTGATCGAGTTCACTTGTTTCTGCCTCCATCTGTATTTTGATGAAAGAGGTTGTCCCTTTTAGTAAACGCTCTGCATTTTTCATACCGATATAGGAAAAAACAAGCGTTTTCCCTTCATTTACTTCCTTGATGGAAAACTTACCATCAATATCTGTAGTAACACCAACTTGGGGGACTTCCTTATAGCGGACGGAGACGCCAACTAATGGTACCCCACTTTCGTCAGTTACAATACCCTTTACTGTTACCTGTGCATTTGCAAATAATGGTAAAATTAAAGCAAAAAGTAGTGTCAATGAAAAAATGGGAATTTTATTCATAATTATATTAATTTGGTTTGTATAGATGCAAATGTATTATTCTTAGCCGATATAAACAAGAAAAATGCTAATATTTGTCTATAAAACGTGTGTTTCTGTCTGTGCAAGGATTGTTTGAAGTTTATTATTTTTTTATAAAAGTATAGAAAATAGTTCACAGTGTGTTGTAGCTAAATTTTGCATTATAGCATATTGGGGAGTTTGATAAGTATGTAGAAGGTAAAAAAGAATAGCTCAATTTGAAAGTTTGGGGATAAAACAACTGTACCCAAAACGGTTCGTTTCTGCACGGTTTTGAATAAAATAATGGAGTATTCTGAAAACGTTGTGGTAAATCTGAAAAAGACGATTGAGTTTTTAAGATTCCCCGTTATCTTTTTATTATAAGATATGGGTCAAGGGTGAGGGATGGTGAGGGTAGATTTATAACTTTCGTATTTTTTTTTATAGATAAAAAAGGAGATAGTATAGAAAATAATAAAATAAAAGGTTATAAATCTACCCTCACCATCCCTCACCCTTGACCTATTCACTAGCGCACCGTTTAACTCGTTTCTGAACAGAAATGAACTAATTTCGAGTTTGTACAGATTTATTTTTGATACCTAGTGGGTTTATGGCTAATGATACATGAATTTATTCGTCTGACAGCTGTTTCTTTTTCGTCTGACAATTGTCAGACGAAAGAATAACAGTTGTCAGACGAAAGTTCAACAACTGTCAGACGAATAAATCTATGTATGATGAATATTAAATCATCGCATATTACCAATTAAATTTTAGAAGAACTAAGATTAGTTCATTTCCATACCGTTATGAACTAAACAAGAATATTCCCTTGTTCTTATTGATTTCTATAGACATTCTTTTATAACTGATTCCCTATTCAGGCTTATTGATTTGATACGCAACTTTTATTTTGTTCTACCATAGTGTAGTTATCTTT
>NZ_QVLZ01000032.1:71866-79139 GCF_003435205.1 Bacteroides sp. AF32-8BH
TAACAGTTGTCAGACGAAAGTTCAACAACTGTCAGACGAATAAATCTATGTATGATGAATATTAAATCATCGCATATTACCAATTAAATTTTAGAAGAACTAAGATTAGTTCATTTCCATACCGTTATGAACTAAACAAGAATATTCCCTTGTTCTTATTGATTTCTATAGACATTCTTTTATAACTGATTCCCTATTCAGGCTTATTGATTTGATACGCAACTTTTATTTTGTTCTACCATAGTGTAGTTATCTTTGTGGAACACTATAATGGAACGAATAAAGGAGAACTAACGGAGCTAATTTGATTAGGCAAACAAAGATATAATAGTATTTGAGTCCTTTACGTATCGGCATTGAACAAGATTAGTAAAGCTATTTTGTAATTAGTTTCACGCTAGGGAATGATATAGGGCTCTAAATGTCTTACGGACTACAGAGGCCTATATCGTTTTTTTATGAGCAAATTATATGTATCATCTATATGTTTTATGCTAGTAGTTATTTATCTAAATACAATTACATTAATTTGGAAAATATAAAAAAAATATGTTTATTTGCTAGTAGATTATTTGACTATAGTGCATATTGATTGGTGATTATTTTGAAAGAAGTATATTTATTAATTAAATTTTATTATTTATGAAAACTAAACTGTTTAATCTATTATTTTTTTATGTGTCTTTTTTGCAATGTTTTCATCTTGTTCAAATGAAGAGAATGTAATTGACTCTGATGAAAATTCTGTAGAATTCATTGATCAATCTAAACAGTTTGATAATGAAGATCGTTCAACTTATAATATAATATTGGTGGGGTTACAGAATCCAGATTATAAAACTCGTGTAATGCTAGAAATAAAGAAACTATTTATGTATGATTTAAAAACTGCAAAGTACTTAGTTGAACAGGCTCCTTCTTTTTTAGGTAAAACGACTACAGAGGCCTCTAGTTGGTATGTGTCAAGATTAGTTGATGCAGGCGCAAAAGTTCGTTTGGAATAATCCTATCACTGGAATCTATGTAATTTTCTCTGCCGAATCAAACAGATGTTTGTTACTTCGGTGGAGATTTATAAAGCATTATCCTCTTTGCAATCCCTTTTTCTGCTCCTAATTTAAATAGGAACGAAGCGTATAGGCATAAAAAAAGGAGCAACGCCTTGCTCCAACCTTTGTTAACCTTAAATCTAATACTATGAAAAACACGTTGCAAAGATACGGACTCTTGGGAAAATAGCAAATTATCCAAGAAAAATAACATGTTTTAATAGTTTTCTCCTACTTATTAAGAAATAAACTCTCCTTTTTTCAAGGTATGTAACATTAATTTTGAAAATTGAATCGGAGCATACCGTTGATTCTCTGCCGAAAAACCGCTATCTTTGCAAGGATAATTCATTATATACTCAACAAAAAAGAAAAGGAGACACCCGTGAACGAAGAAGAGATCGTCCTCACCCCGATGATGAAACAGTTTCTGGATTTGAAGGCAAAACATCCGGATGCAGTGATGCTGTTTCGTTGCGGTGACTTTTATGAAACATATTCTACGGATGCCATCGTTGCAGCCGAAATTTTAGGAATCACACTGACAAAACGTGCCAATGGGAAAGGAAAAACTATCGAGATGGCAGGTTTTCCTCATCATGCCCTTGATACATATCTTCCGAAACTGGTTCGCGCCGGAAAACGTGTCGCTATCTGTGACCAGCTGGAAGACCCGAAAATGACGAAGAAGTTGGTGAAGCGTGGCATTACCGAATTGGTTACTCCCGGTGTTTCTATCAATGATAATGTACTGAACTATAAAGAGAATAACTTTCTGGCTGCCGTTCATTTCGGAAAGGCTTCCTGTGGAGTTGCCTTTCTCGATATTTCTACCGGTGAATTCCTTACTGCAGAAGGACCTTTTGATTATATAGACAAGTTGTTGAATAACTTTGCCCCTAAAGAGATTCTTTTTGAACGCGGCAAACGCCTGATGTTTGAAGGTAATTTCGGTAACAAGTTCTTCACGTTCGAGCTGGACGACTGGGTATTTACAGAAACGACTGCCCGTGAGAAACTGCTGAAACACTTTGAAACGAAGAATCTGAAAGGTTTCGGAGTGGAGCACTTGAAAAACGGTATTATTGCTTCCGGTGCTATCCTGCAGTATTTGACGATGACGCAGCATACGCAGATTGGTCACATCACTTCATTGGCACGTATTGAAGAAGATAAATACGTCCGTCTGGATAAGTTTACGGTGCGTAGCCTTGAGTTGATTGGTAATATGAATGATGGCGGAAGTAGCCTGCTCAATGTGATCGACAGAACGATCAGCCCAATGGGAGCTCGTCTGTTGAAACGCTGGATGGTTTTTCCCTTAAAGGATGAGAAACCGATCAATGAACGCTTGAATGTAGTGGAATATTTCTTCCGCCAACCTGATTTTAAGGAACTGATTGAAGAACAGTTGCATTTAATAGGAGATTTGGAACGTATTATTTCCAAAGTGGCTGTAGGACGTGTGTCGCCCCGTGAAGTCGTTCAGTTGAAGGTAGCTTTACAAGCTATTGAGCCAATAAAACAGGCATGTATGGAAGCTGATAATGCGAGTTTGAATCGTATTGGCGAACAGCTGAATCTTTGTATTTCTATTCGTGACCGGATTGCCAAAGAGATTAAAAATGATCCTCCTTTACTGATAAATAAAGGCGGAGTGATTCAAGATGGTGTGAACGCAGACTTGGATGAATTGCGGCAAATCTCCTATTCAGGAAAAGATTATCTGCTAAAAATACAGCAGCGGGAGAGCGAGGAGACGGGTATTCCGAGTTTGAAAGTGGCTTATAATAACGTATTCGGTTATTATATCGAAGTCCGTAATGTCCATAAAGATAAAGTTCCTAAAGAGTGGATTCGTAAACAGACGCTGGTTAATGCGGAACGTTATATCACGCAGGAACTAAAGGAATATGAAGAAAAGATTTTGGGAGCGGAAGATAAGATTCTGATTCTGGAAACGCAGCTATATACGGACTTAGTACAGGCATTGATGGAGTTTATTCCACAGATACAGATTAATGCGAATCAGATTGCACGTCTGGACTGTCTGTTGTCATTTGCCAATGTGGCTCGTGAGAATCGTTATATCCGTCCGATTATTGAGGATAATGACGTATTGGATATTCGTCAGGGACGTCACCCGGTAATAGAAAAACAACTTCCGATAGGTGAGAAGTATATTGCCAATGATGTAATGTTGGACAGCGATACACAGCAGATTATTATTATTACAGGTCCGAACATGGCCGGTAAGTCGGCACTTTTGCGTCAGACGGCGTTGATTACGCTATTGGCTCAAATCGGCTCGTTTGTTCCTGCGGAAAGTGCGCATATCGGTTTAGTTGATAAGATATTTACCCGTGTAGGAGCGAGCGATAATATATCAGTCGGCGAATCTACATTTATGGTAGAGATGAATGAAGCGGCTGATATCCTGAATAATGTTTCTTCCCGGAGTCTGGTATTATTTGACGAATTGGGTCGTGGTACTTCTACTTATGATGGTATTTCCATTGCCTGGGCAATTGTAGAGTATATCCATGAACATCCGAAAGCAAAAGCACGTACATTATTTGCTACGCATTATCATGAATTGAATGAGATGGAGAAATCTTTCAAGCGCATCAAGAATTATAATGTATCGGTGAAAGAAGTTGATAATAAAGTAATCTTCCTTCGTAAACTGGAACGTGGCGGTAGTGAACACTCTTTCGGTATTCATGTGGCAAAGATGGCCGGTATGCCGAAAAGCATTGTGAAACGTGCAAATGAGATATTGAAACAGCTTGAATCTGATAATCGCCAACAGGGCATAGCAGGTAAACCGTTGGCAGAAGTGAGCGAGAATCGTGGAGGTATGCAGTTAAGCTTCTTCCAGTTGGACGATCCGATTCTCTGTCAGATTCGCGATGAGATATTGAATCTTGATGTGAATAATCTTACTCCTATTGAAGCGCTGAATAAACTGAATGATATAAAGAAGATAGTCAGGGGGAAATAAGCTGAAAATGTATATAATGTCTTAGGATATGTTTTCGATTGTTGTCCTGACATTAGGGAAATGGCATTTGTTTTATTGATAAAAAAGAGGGATTAGTGATGTTTGAACCGCTAATCCCTCTTTTTTTGATTTAGGCTATTTTATTTTTCTTCTTGTCATAGAAGAACATGAAATAGACGCCTATTATGATAAACGGAACGCTTAGCCATTGCCCCATATTGAACATCATGCTGTTTTCAAAATCTTCCTGATTTTCTTTGAGGAATTCGATGAAAAAGCGGAAGGTGAAGATGTAAGTCAGACAAAGCCCGAAGAAGAAGCCACGGTGCAGTTTCTTGCTGTAATTCTTATACAGGTAAATCATGATGAAGAACAGGATAAGATAAGCAATGGCTTCGTAGAGCTGTCCCGGATGACGGGGGAGCATATCTACACGTTCGAAAACGAATGCCCAGGGCACATCAGACGGTTTGCCGATGATTTCGGAGTTCATCAGGTTGGCAAGGCGGATGAAGCAGGCGGTGATTGGAGTAGCTACGGCAATCATATCCAGCACGTCCATATAATGGAGCTTCGTCTTGCGGCAATACAGCCAAAGGGCGATTATCAGTCCTAATGTACCGCCGTGGCTGGCAAGTCCTTCATATCCGGTAAATTTCCAGTTTCCGTCCGGCATGAACTTAGTAGGAAGAATCATTTCCCAAAAATGAGACAGGTAGTATCCCGGGTCATAGAACAGGCAGTGTCCTAGGCGGGCACCGATTAGAATACCAAAGAAACAGTAAAAGAAAAGAGGGTCAAACTTCTTTTCCTCTATCTTTTTATCCCGGTACTGGTAGTGAACAACCACATAAGCAAAGAATATTCCTACTGCCCACAGTAATCCGTAATAACGGATAGAAATGCCGAACAGGTTGAATAGTTCGGGATTCGGGTTCCAGTTGATGGATAATAGCATGGTATTCATTCTATATTGGATTAATGTTAATGATTAGATTCTTTGAATTTCTCCGCAACCATCCGGTAGGTCGGTATATCTATTCCCTGTTCTTCGGCTGCTGCAATCATGTCGAAGAGCAATCCTTGTATTTCCGAGTCGTGTCCGCGTGCCAGGTCTTTTTGCATAGAAGCGGTACTTTCGGGATCGAGCTTGTCAATCACTTTTAGGTTGTAGCTGACTGGGTCTTCGGGAAATTCGACGCCCAGTTTCTTTCCTAAGGCAGCGCTTTCCGTAGAAAGTCCGATAAATGTATCCCGTATCTTTCCCGGTTTCTGTACTTCTCCCATCGGAACGTCGTAGTAAGCACCCGTCACAGCCATTGCGGAGATAAACGACCATTTGATAAACGTATCCCGGTTGATGTCCGGTGACAGGTCTACCTTTATGCCTGCTTCCTGCAAGTCTTGTTGGATGGCTTCCAGCAATCCGGGTTTCACAACCGTGCCGTGATGAGCACCATATACCAGACGGAATATTTTTCCCATTTGGGTGATTTCTCCTGTGCCGGATACGAAACCTACGATATAGATGCAGCCGTCGAGGACAGTGACTTCCGGTACCAACTTTTGTATGCGTGGTCCTGTGCCGTACACATTTAGAATTGGGATGACAACCGTGTCTTTGTGTGCTGCCCTTTTTATCAGTTCTATGATAGAATCGACCGAATAACCTTTTACGCATACAAATATCACATCTGCTTTTCCATTGAATTCTTCAGCGGTAGTAGTCGGAATCCGGAGCGTATGTTCGCCCTTCAAATCCGATTTCAGTTTCAAACCGTTCGTTTGAATCGACTGCAAGTGAGCTCCACGGGCAATACAAGTTACATCTTTGCCTGCCAGCGACAAGAATCCTGCGATACTGCCGCCTACACCTCCCGTTCCTGCAATGAGATATTTCATATTGTTAGCGAATTAGTAATTAATAAGTCGTCGGTGGTAACCGATAATCACACGTTGAAACGGAAATGCATGATGTCGCCATCCTGCACCACATATTCTTTTCCTTCTACACCCAGTTTTCCGGCTTCTTTCACAGCTGCTTCCGAGCCGTATTTGATATAATCATCGTATTTGATAACTTCGGCACGGATAAAGCCTTTTTCAAAATCGGTGTGGATCACTCCGGCACATTGAGGAGCTTTCCATCCTTTTTCGTATGTCCAGGCACGTACTTCTTGTACACCGGCAGTGAAATATGTTTCGAGATTCAGGAGTTTATAAGCAGATTTGATAAGACGTGCTACGCCCGATTCTTCCAAGCCTACTTCGGCAAGGAACATTTGACGGTCTTCGTACGTTTCCAGTTCGGCGATGTCCGCTTCTGTTTTGGCTGCGACAATCAGGATTTGAGCATTCTCGTCTTTTACGGCTTCGCGTACCATATCTACGTATTTATTTCCGTTTACTGCGCTTGCTTCATCAACATTGCAGACATACATTACCGGCTTGCTGGTCAATAAGAACAGTTCGTGAGCAATCTTTTGTTCGTCTTTTGTTTCAAAAGTCACTGTACGTGCAGATTTTCCTTGTTCCAGTGCGTCTTTATATTGAACGAGTACATCGTAAGCTAACTTTGCAGCTTTGTCTCCGCCCGTCTGTGCTTGTTTCTGTACTTTCTGGATACGGCTTTCGATGGTTTCCAGGTCTTTCAATTGAAGTTCGTAGTCAATGATTTCTTTGTCGCGGACAGGATTTACGCTTCCGTCTACGTGTGTCACATTGTCGTCATCGAAGCAACGGAGTACGTGGATAATTGCATCTGTCTCACGGATATTGGCAAGGAACTTGTTTCCCAGTCCTTCACCTTTGCTTGCGCCTTTCACCAGTCCGGCGATATCTACGATTTCTACAGTTGTAGGAACAATTCGTTGGGGGTGCACCAATTCAGCGAGTGCGTTCAGACGTTCGTCAGGAACAGTGATTACACCTACATTGGGTTCAATTGTACAGAAAGGGAAATTTGCCGCCTGTGCTTTCGCATTCGACAAACAGTTGAAAAGTGTCGACTTACCCACGTTCGGTAGTCCTACAATACCACATTGCAATGCCATTTATCTATTTCGTTTTTATTTAGTTATCGATAATCTGACTGCAAAGATAGGCATTTTTAGATTATATACATTGGTTGGAAAACAAATACTTCTTTCTTATATCTATTTAATGAGTGGAGGTTGTGTCAAAACGTTGGCACAACCTCTTTTATATTTTACAGTTCTGC
>NZ_QVLZ01000033.1:0-78370 GCF_003435205.1 Bacteroides sp. AF32-8BH
AGAACTGTAAAATATAAAAGAGGTTGTGCCAACGTTTTGACACAACCTCTTTATATTTATAGGGTATTACTATTATTCAGCACCCCAGTTTTCTCTAGCCAAACGTTTGTAGCTGTTGTAACGCCATTTAGCGTTTTCTTCAGCAGCTTTAAACAGTTCTTCAGCTTCAGTAGGATATTGTTTCATTACAGAAGCGTAACGAACTTCACCCTTCAAGAAACCTTGGAAATCTTCCCAGTTCGGTTCTTTGCTATCCAATTGGAATGGGTTCTTGCCTTCTTCTTCCAAAGCTGGGTTGTAACGCCACAAGTGCCAGTAACCGCACTTAACAGCTTTTTCTTCTTCTTCCTGGCTCTTACCCATACCTGCTTTCAGACCGTGGTTGATACATGGAGCGTAAGCGATAATCAAAGATGGTCCCGGATATGCTTCAGCTTCACGGATAGCTTTCAGAGTTTGAGCTTGGTCAGCACCCATAGCGATCTGTGCAACATATACATAACCGTAAGTAGTAGCCATCAGACCGAGGTCTTTCTTACGTACGCGCTTACCAGCAGCAGCGAACTTAGCGATAGCACCTACCGGAGTAGCCTTAGAAGACTGACCACCTGTGTTAGAGTAAACTTCAGTATCCAGAACGAGGATGTTAACGTCCTTACCGGAAGCGATTACATGGTCAAGACCACCATAACCGATATCGTAAGAAGCACCGTCACCACCAATGATCCACTGGCTGCGTTTTACAAGATATTGAGTCAGTCCTTTCAGTTCTTTGCAAATAGGACATCCATGAGAAAGACCTTCTTCAATCACTGCTTTCACTTGAGGAGCCAATTCTTTAGTCTTGTCAGCATCGTACATGTTTTCAATCCATGCTTTCAGCACTTCTTTTGCTTCAGGTGAAGCGTTGTCGGCAGCAAGGATTTCGTTGAATAACTTCACGATACGAGCACGCATCTTTTCGTTAGCCAATTCCATACCCAGACCGAATTCACAGAAGTCTTCGAACAGTGAGTTAGCCCAAGCAGGACCGTGACCGTTTTCGTTCGTAGTATACGGAGTAGAAGGAACTGAACCAGAGTAGATAGAAGAACATCCGGTAGCGTTAGCAACCATTTCACGGTCACCGAACAATTGAGAAATCAATTTCACATACGGAGTTTCACCACAACCAGAGCAAGCACCAGAGAACTCAAACAACGGAGTAGCGAACTGTGAGTTCTTCACGTTGGACTTGATATCAACAAGATGTTGTTTAGTCTTCACGTTTTCAGCACAGTAAGTCCAGTTGTCAGCTTCAGCCAATTGGCTTTCGAGGTGTTTCATTGTCAATGCTTTGCCACCCTTCTTCGGATTACCCGGACAGATGTCAGCACAGTTACCGCAACCCAGACAGTCGAGAACGTCAACCTGGATACGGAATGTCATACCGTCGAATACTTTACCTACTGCTTTCAATTGTTCGAACTTAGCACCCTTCTGCTCTTCAGCATCGAGTACGAACGGACGGATAGAAGCGTGAGGACAAACGTATGCACACTTGTTACACTGGATACAGTTTTCTGGATTCCATTCAGGAACGAATGCGGCTACACCACGTTTTTCGTATTTAGAAGTACCTTGATACCAAGTACCGTCTTCGATACCCTTGAATGCAGATACAGGCAACAAGTCACCATCTTGTGCATTGATCGGACGAACTACTTCGTTGATGAATGCAGGATCGTTGTTTTCAGCTTTTGCGTCATCCGGCAGGTTAGCCCAAGCAGGATCAACAGCTAAAGTCTTGTATTCACCACCACGGTCAACGGCAGCATAGTTCTTGTTAACAACGTCTTCACCCTTCTTACCGTAAGACTTAACGATGAATTTCTTCATCTGTTCAACAGCCTGGTCTACAGGAATAACACCTGTGATACGGAAGAATGCAGATTGAAGGATAGTGTTGGTACGATTACCCAA
The DNA here is from genome assembly GCF_003435205.1 of Bacteroides sp. AF32-8BH. Taxonomy (NCBI): domain Bacteria; kingdom Pseudomonadati; phylum Bacteroidota; class Bacteroidia; order Bacteroidales; family Bacteroidaceae; genus Bacteroides; species Bacteroides sp. AF32-8BH. Next base: position 1,963 of record NZ_QVLZ01000033.1, read on the forward strand.
ACCAATTTCCAATGCAATCTGTGTTGCGTTGATATAGTATACGGAAATGTTGTTCTGTGCAAAATATTTCTTAACCTTGTTAGGCAGGTTCTTAGCCAGTTCTTCACCTTCCCAGATAGTGTTCAGCAAGAAAGAACCGTTCTTACGCAAACCACGAGTTACATCGTACATGTGCAGGTAAGCCTGAACGTGACAAGCAACGAAGTTCGGAGTATTTACCAAATAAGTGGAACGGATCGGAGTATCACCGAAACGCAAGTGAGAACAAGTGAAACCACCTGACTTCTTAGAGTCATAAGAGAAGTAAGCCTGGCAGTGTTTGTCAGTGTTGTCACCGATAATCTTTACAGAGTTCTTGTTAGCACCTACTGTACCGTCAGCACCCAAACCGTAGAATTTAGCTTCGAACATTCCTTCACCGCCTAAAGCGATTTCTTCTTTTTGAGGAAGAGAAGTGAAAGTAACGTCGTCTACGATACCGATAGTGAAGTGATTCTTCGGCATTGGCATGGCCAAGTTTTCGAATACTGAAAGAATTTGAGCAGGAGTAGTATCTTTTGAACCCAAACCGTAGCGACCGCCAACGATAACCGGAGCATTTTCTGCGCCGTAGAAGCAGTCTTTAACGTCAAGGTAAAGAGGTTCTCCGTTAGCGCCCGGTTCTTTAGTACGGTCAAGAACTGCGATAGTCTTGGCAGTCTTAGGTACAGCAGCCAGGAAGTGTTTAGCAGAGAACGGACGATACAGGTGTACGGCAACCATACCCACTTTTTCGCCATTTGCTACCAAGTGGTCAATAGCTTCGCGGGCAGCTTCTGTTACAGAACCCATAGCGATAATTACGCGTTCTGCATCTTCTGCACCATAATAATCGAACAAACCGTATTTACGACCTGTAATCTTAGAAATTTCATTCATGTATTCTTCTACGATAGCAGGAACTGCTTCATAGTAGTTGTTACATGATTCACGATGTTGGAAGAAGTGGTCGGGGTTTTCAGCCATACCACGAGCAACCGGATTCATCGGATTCAGTGCGCGGGCACGGAATTCAGCCAAAGCTTCCTGATCGATCAGCGGAGCAAGATCATCATTTTCCAACATTTCAATCTTCTGGATTTCGTGAGATGTACGGAAACCATCGAAGAAGTTCATGAACGGAACGCGAGATTTGATGGTAGCCAAGTGAGCAACACCAGCCAAATCCATAACTTCCTGTACAGAGCCTTCAGCCAACATCGCAAAGCCAGTCTGACGAGCTGACATTACGTCTTGGTGGTCACCGAAGATACACAATGCGTGAGAAGCCAATGTACGAGCAGATACATGGAATACGCAAGGCAAGAACTCACCGGCAATTTTGTACATATTAGGGATCATCAGGAGAAGCCCCTGAGAAGCAGTGTAAGTAGTAGTCAACGCACCAGCCTGAAGAGAACCGTGAACTGCACCGGCAGCACCACCTTCAGATTGCATTTCCTGTACCAATACTGTTTCGCCGAAGATGTTCTTACGTCCTGCGGCAGCCCATTCGTCTACGTACTCAGCCATAGTCGAAGAAGGAGTGATGGGGTAGATAGCAGCTACTTCAGAGAACATATACGAGATATGCGCTGCAGCCTGGTTACCATCACAAGTGATGAATTTCTTCTGTTTAGTCATAACTAAATTAAATATTTAAGTAAATAAATCTTTTAATATAAAAAGCCGAACATCCAGAGAGGTATCTGGTTGCCCCGACCTATTTCAGCCTTATGCAACGCGTACGTCACATTCGGATTGTTCTTGATCTTTGCTCCTTCCTGGCAAATTTTGAACGGCATTACTTCGTCCACCATAAAAGAGACGTTTTTATCTCCTTTATGTACCTTATGGTCTTTCCATAAAGAATTTGCAAAGAATGTGTCGAGTACATCCTGCTCCTCCACTTTCACGGGATAGATGGAATACATCAGGTTGGAGTTGTGCATCATTATCTTGGAAGGTTTTTTAGGAAATTCTTCTCCTTTCGGATAAACCAGATTAATGAGTCGCGCATCTGCCAGATACTTGATATAGTTCATCACCGTGGCGCGAGATGTCTGTATGTCGCTTGCCAGTTGACTCACATTGGGAGCCTTCGGTCCGTCGACAGCGAGCAAATATAGTAATTTTTTTATCTTTGAAAGATATTTCAGTTCAATTTGTTTGATGAGCAGGATATCTACTTCCACCATCATGTTCATCGTTTTCAGCAAATTCTCCGAAAAGTTACGCTTCTCGAGGAAGAATGGATAGAACCCATGATGCAGGTAATCCTGGAAGTAATCCAGCGGACGAACTTTAGAGAGTACTCCTTTGGCAATCTGTTCGTGAGTGCTAAGAATTTCTTCGAGACTGTAGGCCCTGAATTTCATGCCTGTTTGTAAGTTCAGGTATTCGCGGAAAGAAAATCCGCGCAGGTTATAGCTTTTTGCAATATCACGCAATTCAAGATTTTCCTCTTTCAGTCGCATTACGGATGAGCCGGTAAAGACAATTTTCAAATTAGGAAAACGGTCGTAACACATGCGCAACTCTCTGCTCCATTCCGGGTGTTTGAACACTTGGTCGATCAACAATACTTTTCCACCACGTTTCTGGAATTCGTTAGCAAAGTCTACAATGCTGTGGCCAGAGAAGTAGAAGTTGTTCATGTTGATGAACAGGCAGGAGCGGTCGTTCCCAAATTTTTCTTTGGCGTATTGGAGAAGGAAAGTGGTTTTTCCTACGCCACGTGTCCCTTTGATACCAATCAGGCGGTCGCTCCAGTCGATCTCGTCCATAAGATCGCGGCGAACGGGGGCATTGGTGTGCTCAACGAGGTAGGCGTGTGTGCGATAGAATGATTCCATTTCAGTTCTTTGTTTTTCGGGTGGCAAATATACTGCTTTTTTTAGGATTTGCAAAGTAGAGATGGCAAAATTGTGAGTTTAATTAGAACTTTCTGTTTATTGTAGCCATTCCTGACTATTTCCTGTATATATTTGCAGAATAAAGTTTTGAATTCGTTTAAAATGACAAAAAAGGCTCTTTATATATTCAATCCGGAACATGATTTGGCGTTAGCCAGCGGTGAAACAAACTATATGGCACCGGCTTCCGCCCGGCAGATGGCATCCGAATTGGCTTTGTTGCCGATGTGGTATGCAGAAGAGAGAAGTGTTGTATTGGCTCCTTCCGCTTATAATCTCGACTATGTGAAGAAGATACAGGAATTATTAGGACTTTCGGTTGATTTGATGACAGAACCTGAACTTGCTTCGGAGCGGAATTTGGATATTCGTCCTTGGGGCTGGGATATAGCAATAAGAAAACGACTGTTGGATTTGGGAGTGGAAGAAAGCGAGCTTCCTTCTATTGAGCAATTGGATAAACTGCGTTTCTGTTCCCATCGTTCCTGCGCTGTGGGATTATTACCACAGCTACAACTGGGAGCCTGTTTTTGTGGAGAGTCTTTTTACCTGACGTTTCCCGAAGAATGGAAGTCATTTGTAGAATCACATGATACTTGTTTACTGAAAGCTCCTTTATCCGGTAGCGGGAAAGGGCTGAACTGGTGCAAAGGTGTATATACTCCTTCTATTTCCGGTTGGTGCTCACGCATTGGCAAACAGCAAGGAGGTGTTATTGGCGAACCTCTATATAATAAGGTGGAAGATTTTGCTATGGAATTTCGTTCTTCGAGTAATGGTCGATTTGGCTTTGCCGGATACTCTCAATTCCGTACGGGTGGAAGTGGGGCGTACGAAGGTAATCTGCTGATTTCAGATGCAGCCATCGAACGGAATCTTTTGGAATATATCCCTGTCGAAGAAATTTATAAATTGCGCGACCGCCTTGAACAAGAATTATCCCTCCGTTTCGGAACCATTTATAATGGTTATTTGGGAGTGGATATGATGATCTGTCGCTTTCCAGAATCTCCTGTTTATCGGATTCATCCTTGCGTGGAAATCAACTTGAGGATGAATATGGGAGTAGTAGCGCGTCATATTTATGACCATTATATCTATCCTACTTCAACAGGAGCTTTTCAAATAAGCTATTACCCTACGGAAGGAACAGCCTGGAGAGCACACAAAGAAATGGAGGAGGCTTATCCTTTGGAAATAGAACAAGGAAGAATAAAATCAGGCTATTTGTCATTGGTGCCGGCTCATAAAAAGAGTAGTTATCGGGCGTGGGTGTTTATCTCAAAAAGCGTGTTTTTGTGATATTATATCGAAGTTATGGTTTCTCGGTGTGAAACTGATAGTTTCATGTAGTGAAACCATTGGTTCCACACCGAGAAACAAAAAGTTTCATTGCATGAAACAAGTAATCACATGCCATGTGTGTACTGTACTGGATTTAGTTGACAACTTCGCTTGTTATTGTTAATCACTCCATTCCGGAAAACTGGAATGAAGTAGAACTAGATTATTTTGCTGGGAAGTTCATACCAGTATAGGCATGTTTATTTTACTTCTGTACCGCCGCACTTTCGTTTCCGCAACGGTCAATAGCCGTAACTGCGAAATGTTTCTTAGCATTCCAGGGTAGGATAGGAGCATAGATATAACTTGTCTCCCGAACGCCTTGTGCAACAATGTTCTCCGGGCGATTAGTATCTACTGGAAATTCATTTGATGCATAAATGACATACATCGGATTATTACGCGAATCATTGTCGGTAGCAGCCTGCCACTTTAATTCCGTATATCCATTGTTGATATCAGTAACCTTTAGTTCGGACGGAGCCGTAGGCGGAACATTGTCCAGCCAAGGCATAGGAGGCTGTAAAGCTGGATATGCATAGAAATTCTCAGCCAATTCATCGTAGATACCTTGTGTATTTTCCATAAGATATTTCACCCGGTAATGTCCTTCACCTGCCATTTTCTGACTGCGGATGAAGTTCATCTGACGATCAATTTCGTCACGTGTCCATTTACCCTCATCAGGATGAAGAAAATAAATGCCAAGTCCCGGAACCACCTGTCGTCCGCTACTTTGTTCCTGCCAGTCGAGAGCAAAAGGATAGAAATTGTTTCCTTGGAAATACATCATCGGATAAATCTGGTCCATAATCCCTTCTCCCATCCAGCCTTGTGGGTCCTGATAAACGGTAAAGAAAGCATTCCATCCACGGGAAGGATAACGTGATGTATCCCGGTATTTTCCTACCGGACAGGTACTTACCTTTACCCAAGGCTTCATCGCTTTTACACCTTTATATATATAACGTACAATCTCGGAGATATTATCCCGGCGCCACTGATCCAGCGTACGTCCTTTATTATATCGGCGGAAATCATATTTATCGGGGAAAAGGGGAGCATTCTCCGGATAACGCAGATAGTCAAAATGTACTCCGTCCACATCATAACCGCTTACGACTTCCCGTACCAGTTTCATCAAATACTCTTTCGTAGCCGGATGCCCTGGGTTGAGGAAATATTCACTTTTGTAAGGGACGCAGATATCTTTCATCCGCTTGGTGACGGACTGACTTCCGAGCGAAGCAACATGTTTCTTATTCCCCAGCGGAATAGTTACCATCCAGGCGTGACATTCCATTCCCCGTTTATGACATTCCTCAACGGCGAAAGCCAGTGGATCATAGCCGGGGTTTCCTCCTGTCTTTCCAGTTAAGATTGAATTGAATGGTTCGATTGCTGAAGGATATAATACATCTCCACGTGTACGGGTTTGAAATAGGACAGTGTTGAAGTTGGCAGCCTTCAACTTATCAAGAATATCTATTAATTCTTCTTTCTGTTTGCGGATTGTTTGAGGAGTTGTCGCACGTGTACGAGGCCAATCCAGTCCGTACACCGCTGTGACCCATGCGGCACGAACTTCATGTTTGGGTTGCGCAACCATTGAGAGGAAAGGAAACAAAAGTGAAAGAATGAAAATATATCGACGCATATTCTTTATTTTTTGTTTTAAATCCCTGCAAAGTTAGTAAAAGTGTCGGTATTGTTGGGCTGTTTCGTGAGATTATGTTACATTTGCCAAGCTAAAAAACGACACGCTATGATTACATTTACTCTATGCCTGCTGGCACTGATAGTAGGCTATTTTACGTACGGATGCCTGATGGAACGCGTCTTTGGTCCTGATGACCGTAAAACACCGGCTCTTACAAAGGCTGATGGAGTGGACTATATTCCATTGCCCACTTGGAAGATTTTCATGATTCAATTTCTTAATATTGCCGGATTAGGTCCTATTTTCGGAGCAATCATGGGAGCGAAATTTGGTAGCTCTTCATACTTGTGGATTGTGTTGGGAAGTATTTTTGCGGGTGCAGTGCATGATTATTTTGCCGGAATGCTTTCTTTGCGTAATGGAGGTGAAAGTCTGCCGGAAATAATAGGACGTTATTTGGGACTGACTACCAAGCAGGTGATGAGAGGATTCACTGTCATTTTAATGATTCTGGTGGGGTCGGTTTTCGTTGCGGGGCCTGCCGGACTGTTGGCAAAACTCACTCCGGAAAGTTTGGATGCTACGTTTTGGATTGTGGTTGTATTCCTCTATTATATTTTGGCGACCCTACTTCCTGTTGATAAAATAATAGGTAAAATTTATCCTATATTTGCGGTTGCCTTGTTGTTTATGGCAGTAGGCATTTTGGTGATGCTCTACGTTAACCATCCGGCTTTGCCTGAACTTTGGGATGGTTTGCAAAATACAAATCCCGAAGCAAGTGAGCTTCCTATTTTTCCGATTATGTTTGTGAGTATTGCATGTGGTGCCATTTCGGGTTTTCATGCTACGCAAAGCCCGTTGATGGCACGTTGTATGACCTCGGAACGGCATGGACGTCCGGTGTTTTACGGTGCAATGATTACCGAGGGCATTGTTGCTCTTATTTGGGCTGCTGCCGCTACTTACTTTTTCCATGAAAACGGAATGGAAGAAAGCAATGCTTCCGTTATTGTAGATTCTATAACGAAGGAGTGGCTGGGAGCTGTCGGAGGCGTACTTGCTATTTTGGGAGTGATTGCCGCTCCGATTACTTCGGGTGATACGGCTTTTCGTTCGGCACGTCTGATTGTGGCAGACTTCCTGGGTATGGAACAAAAAAGTATGCGCCGTCGTTTATATATTTGCATTCCGATGTTTGTCCTTGCTATCGGTCTGCTTTTGTATAGCTTGCGTGACGCAAACGGATTTAATATGATATGGCGTTATTTTGCCTGGGCGAATCAGACGCTGGCTGTGTTTACCTTGTGGGCTATAACGGTTTTTCTGGCGGTATCTAAGAAAACTTATATCATCACTTTGATACCGGCACTGTTTATGACATGTGTATGTTCTACTTATATATGTATTGCTCCTGAAGGATTGGGGCTTTCGCATGCAGCTTCCTATGGCGTTGGTATAGCGTGTGTAGTAGTTGCGGCAGTTTGGTTCTATATCTGGATAAGCAAGCAAAAAACAAGAAAATTATCAGAATGAAGAAAATAAGAAAATCGACAGGAGTTGCGCTTGCATTCCTTATTTATGTATCCGTAACAGCGGCTTATTTGTTGCCTCGTAATACGGAAGTCAGCCTGACAGAAAAAATAATTACGGTGGTGGTTTCTTATGTCATCGTCCTCCTTCTTTGGCTGGTGCTTCGAAAAAAGGAACAAATGCGTGAACGCCGCAAAAAAGACGAACAATCTATTCACTTAAAAAAATAAGTTTATGAAGAAATTAGCTTTGGTTCTTTGCTTATTAGCAGTCTCTTTTACTGCGCAGGCACAATTTGAGAAAGGAACGATGATTCTCAACCCTTCTGTGACAGGACTGGATTTTTCTTACAGTAAAAATGATGATGCCAAGTTTGGTATTGGTGCGCAAGCCGGTACATTTTTGGCAGATGGTTTTGCATTGATGGTAAATATTGGAGCAGACTGGTCGCAACCGAAGGATACATATACACTAGGTACAGGAATGCGTTGTTATTTCAATACAACGGGGATTTATCTTGGGGGTGGTTTTGACTGGGAACGGGTCCGTTACAAGGGTGGTAGCCATAACAACGATTGGGGATTGGGCATTGAAGCTGGATATGCGTACTTTCTCTCCAAAACTGTAACGATCGAACCGGCAGTTTATTATAAATGGCGTTTTGATGATTCTGATAATTCACGTTTCGGTGTGAAGATAGGATTCGGGTTCTACTTTTAATTAGCTGTAAATAGGAATTTATATTTCACCACAGAGGACACGGAGGACACAGAGGTTTACTATTTTTATTCACTATAGAATAACACAGAGTCTCACGTATTTATCGCTCTGTTTTACTTACGGAAAAAAGAGAGAAGAACTCTGTATCCTCCGTGGCCTCTGTGGTGAACCCTAAAATTATCATTTATTAGCGGAGTTTTTCTTTTAAGAATTGTCCTGTATAACTTGCTCCGCAGGCGGCAACTTCTTCCGGAGTACCTACCGCTACGATATTTCCACCTTTATCTCCACCTTCCGGTCCGAGATCGATTACATAATCGGCACATTTGATAACGTCCATGTTATGCTCGATGATAACGATGCTGTGTCCCCGGCGAATCAATGCGTCGAAAGCATCCAGCAGTTTGCGGATATCATGAAAGTGTAATCCTGTAGTCGGTTCGTCAAAGATAAACATCGTTGGGTCAGCTTTCTCCTGACTTAAATAAAATGCGAGTTTGACACGTTGGTTTTCACCACCGGAAAGGGTAGAAGAAGCCTGTCCTAATTTGATATATCCCAGTCCTACGTCCTGCAAAGGAAGTAACTTCTTCACAATTTTCTTCTGTCCATGTTCGTTGAAGAACTCAATCGCTTGGTTGACGGTCATCTCCAATACATCGTAGATGCTTTTATCGTTGAATTTCACTTCCAGCGTGTCGGATTTGAAACGTTTTCCGTGACAAGATTCACACTCCAACACCAAGTCTGCCATAAATTGCATTTCTACAGTAATGGTTCCTTCTCCTTTACACTCTTCGCAACGTCCGCCTTCGCTATTGAAACTGAAGAATCCGGGGGTATATCCCATTTGTTTCGCCAAAGGCTGTTCGGACCATAGTTTGCGGATTTCGTCGTAAGCCTTGATGTAAGTCACCGGATTTGAGCGCGATGATTTGCCAATCGGGTTCTGGTCTACAAATTCTACATTCCGCAGGTCACGCAAACTTCCTCCGATTGAAGTGAATTCTCCCGGTCGGTCACTACATTCGTCTAATTCACATTTCAATGCCCGGAAGAAAATATCTCTTACCAATGTACTCTTCCCGGAACCGGAAACACCCGTAACAACTGTCATTACATTGAGAGGGATACGTACGTTTACTCCTTTCAGATTATTCTCACGTGCGCCTTTCAATTCTATATAGTTATTCCATGGCCGGCGATGCTTCGGAACGGGTATTTCATCTTCTCCTAAAAGATAACGTACCGTATAACTGTTGCTTCCCTTCTTTAAATCCTTCATATCTCCCTGGTAGACAACTTCTCCACCTAGGCGTCCGGCATTGGGACCTATGTCGATAATGTAATCGGCTGCACGGATAATTTCTTCATCGTGCTCTACCACCACTACCGTATTTCCTAATTGTTGCAGTTGACGCAACACATGGAGCAGACGGTCTGTGTCACGGCTATGCAGTCCGATACTTGGTTCATCGAGAATATAAAGACTACCTACAAGGCTACTTCCCAGCGAGGTTGCCAGATTGATACGCTGGCTCTCTCCACCCGATAAGGAATTACTAAGCCGGTTCAAAGTCAGATAGCCCAAACCTACATCAATTAGAAAACGAATCCGGCTATTTATTTCAACCAGGATACGTCGGGATACGTTGTTGTCGTGTTCGTCCAGTTCCAAATGATCGAAGAATTCCTTCAGCTCTGTGATAGGCAAATCTACCAGTTCGGAAATGTTTTTTCCACCCACTCGTACATATCCGGCTTCCGGTTTCAGGCGGGTGCCGTGGCATTTCGGGCAAAGCGTCTTTCCCCGGTAACGCGCCAGCATCACCCGGTATTGTATCTTATATTGATTCTCTTCCAGCATCTTGAAAAAATCATTGATGCCGTGGAAATATTGGTTGCCTTCCCAAAGTAACCTACGTTGCGCGTCTGTCAACTCATAATAAGGAGTGAAAATCGGGAAGTCGAATTTTTCCGCATTGTGAATTAATTCTTCTTTCCATTCGCCCATCTTTTCGCCGCGCCAACATACGATAGCTCCTTCATACACCGATAATGAACGATCCGGAACGACTAAGTGCTCGTCAATGCCGATTACTTTGCCGAATCCTTCGCACGCCGGACAAGCGCCGATAGGCGAGTTGAATGAAAACATCTGGTCGTTTGGTTCTTCAAAGATGATGCCGTCCGCTTCGAATTTAGTGCTGAAAGTATGTAACTTCGTGGTTCCATCTGATAGAAAAAAACGCAGCATACAGGTTCCCTCACCTTCGTACATGGCTGTTTCGGCAGAATCAGTCAGTCGGCTGATGGCGTCCTTGCTGGTGGCAACCGCCATACGGTCAACCAGCAGATAGACTTCATCACCTGCCACAGGTGTATATTCATCGATTCGTTTCATTTCACCGTTCACTTCGATACGGTTGAATCCTTGTTTCAGGTCTATCTCCAGTTGCTGTTGCAATGTGCGGTCTTCACGCAGGCGGATAGGTGTCAGTATCGTATATCTTGTGCCTTCCGGATAAGAAAGCATACAGTTGACGATGTCCTCTGTGGAGTGCTTCTTCACTTCCTGCCCGCTGATGGGACTATACGTTTTTCCCACCCGTGAATATAACAGGCGTAGATATTCGTAAATTTCAGTCGAGGTGCCCACGGTGGAACGGGGATTACGGCTGTTTACTTTTTGTTCGATGGCAATGGCGGGAGGAATCCCTTTGATAAAGTCACACTCCGGTTTGCTCATTCTCCCCAGGAACTGACGCGCGTAGCTGCTTAAGCTTTCTACGTAGCGGCGTTGTCCCTCTGCATAAAGGGTATCAAAAGCAAGTGATGATTTTCCCGAACCCGACAATCCGGTGATAACAACAAGTTTGTTGCGGGGAATATCTACATCGATGTTTTTGAGGTTGTTGACTCGTGCGCCTTTGATCGAAATATAGTTGTTTTCTGACATAAAATACTCCTTTTTTATGGTAGTCGGCAAAGTTAGCGAATTTATCGGGAGTTTGTATTATCTTTGCGTCACATTATTACGATTTAAGAATATTATGAAGCTGAAAAACTATCTTTTACTTTTAGCTCTTCTTCTGGTGGTAGGAGTGAGGGCACAGGTGCCATCAGGCAATAAATATCCTAAACGTGAATTCCGTGGAGCGTGGATACAAGCTGTTAACGGTCAGTTTCGTGGCATTCCCACAGAGAGGCTGAAACAAATATTGATTAGTCAGTTGAACTCTCTTCAGGAAGCTGGTATTAACGCAATCATCTTTCAGGTACGCCCTGAAGCGGATGCATTATATGCTTCCCAGCATGAACCGTGGAGTCGTTTTCTGACAGGAACGCAAGGTCAGATGCCTTCTCCTATGTGGGATCCGATGCAGTTTATGATTGAAGAATGTCAGAAACGGAATATGGAGTTTCATGCCTGGATCAATCCTTACCGTGTGAAGACCTCATTAAAAAATAAGTTGGCGCCGGAGCATATTTATCACCAGCATCCGGAATGGTTTGTTACTTATGGCGATCAGCTATATTTCGATCCGGCACTTCCCGAAAGCCGGGAGCATATCTGTAAAATTGTGACCGATATTGTGTCTCGTTATGATGTAGATGCTATTCACATGGATGATTATTTCTATCCTTATCCGGTTAATGGATTGGATTTTCCGGATGATGCAAGTTTCGCCCGTTATGGTGGAGGTTTCACCAATAAGGCAGATTGGCGTCGTAGTAATGTGAATGTGTTGATAAAGAAGCTTCACGAAACGATTCGTGGCATCAAGCCTTGGGTGAAGTTTGGTGTCAGTCCGTTTGGTATCTATCGTAACCAGAAGAGTGACCCGTTGGGAAGTAATACCAATGGCTTGCAAAACTATGATGATCTTTATGCCGATGTACTGCTTTGGGCACGTGAAGGATGGATTGATTATAATATTCCGCAGATTTACTGGGAAATCGGCCATAAAGCGGCTGACTATGAGACATTGGTGAAATGGTGGGCTACTCATTCGGAAAACCGGCCGTTGTTCATTGGCCAGTCGGTGCCAAAGACTGTTCAGTTTGCCGATCCGCAGAATCCTTCTATCAATCAGCTTCCCCGTAAGATGGCTTTGCAACGTGCTTACCAAACAATTGGAGGCAGTTGTCAATGGTATGCGGCAGCTGTTGTTGAGAATCAGGGTAGATATCGCGATGCTTTAATCAGTGAATATCATAAGTATCCGGCTTTGGTCCCAGTCTTTGATTTTATGGATGATAAAGCTCCGGACAAGGTGCGTAAAATGAAAAAGGTATGGACGGAAGACGGCTATATTCTTTTCTGGACTGCTCCGAAAGCCGATACGGAGATGGATAAGGCTGTTAGATATGTAGTCTATCGCTTTGGCAGCAAAGAGAAGGTGAATTTGGACGATCCTTCACATATTGTAGCTATCACCCGCAATCCGTTCTACAAACTTCCTTATGAAACAGGAAAGACAAAATACCGTTATGTAGTGACTGCTTTAGATCGTTTACATAATGAATCGAAATCCGTAAGTAAGAAGTTAAAACTGTAAAGGTATAGAATAAACAACGATAAAACGGTGAACACTCTGCTGAATGATAACGCAGTTTATTCACCGTTTTTTGTTTACTGTTTTTTTGTTTACTGTTCAGCCGCTCGTTATTAATAGAGCAGCAAACCTGCAATACCACAGGCGATAATCATTAATATCGGATTGGCTTTATATTTTCTTGTTCCGATGAATGCAATCAGAAAGATAATGATACTGATAACGAATGAATAAGTATCTTCCGTAGGCGAACCGAAGTTTTCTGCGTTCATTAATACCAACGCAGCGGAGGCGAGTAATCCGACTACTGCCGGGCGTAATCCATTAAAAATAGATTCTACTATCGGATGTTTCTGGTATTTTAGGAAGAATTTACTGATGGTCAACATCAAGATGAAAGAGGGAAGGACTACGGCAAAGGTAGCAATGATGGAACCCCATACGCTACCCGTAGAAGTAAACCCTACATAAGTAGCTGCGTTGATACCAATAGGTCCTGGAGTCATTTGGCTGATTGCGACAATATCCGTGAACTCCTGCGAACTCACCCATCCATAGCGGGTTACCACTTCGCCTTGAATCATGGAAAGCATGGCATAACCGCCACCGAAGCCAAAGAGCCCGATCTTGAAAAATGTATAGAATAACTGTAGGTAAATCATGTGATTAATAATTTATTATATAATAATTTTAGGCATGGATTACACGGATTTCCCGGCTTTTAGAATTATGAATCTGTAAAACAACAGCGTTAATCCGCGCCTTCTCAACTCTCCATTCTCCATTCTCAACTCTCAACTTTTCTAAATTTCCCCCACAGGAAACCTCCTACACCGGCCGCAATAATAATCCAGATAGGGGAGAAGCCCAACAGCCAGATTAATATTGCCGAGACAACAGGAATCCACAGATTGTAGCGGTTGATTTTTGCGGATCGTCCCATGGTAAAGGTCGGCGCCGCGATGAGTGCCACCACTGCCGGGCGAATTCCTTTAAAAATACGTTCCACTATCGGATTGTCTTTGAAACTATGAAAGAACAGGGCGATAGCCAATATAATAATGAAAGACGGCAAAATTGTTCCCAATGCTGTGATAATACTTCCCCGGATTCCACGCAGCTTATATCCTATAAAGATAGAAATATTGACTGCCAAAATTCCCGGTGCGGATTGGGAGATAGCCAGCAGATCGATAAAATCTTCCTGCGCAATCCATTTCCGTTTGGTGACAATTTCATTTTCAATCAGTGGCACCATTGCATATCCTCCTCCAATAGTAAAGGCGCCTATTTTAAAAAAGATTCCAAATGCTTCGAGATAAATGTTCATTCTTTCTTTTCTCCTCCTTCCTTACTAACTGCTTTTTTCTCTTTGCCATATTGACTGGGACTTACATTATAATGCTTCTTAAATACTTCGCGGAAGTACTTGGCGTCACTGAATCCCGTCATTTCTGCAATTTCTGTTATGCTATGTGTGTCTTCTTTTAGTAATTGTACGGCACGTTTCAGACGAATCAGCCGGATATAATCTCCCGGTGCCTGATCGGTTAATGCCCTTAATTTATTGTAAAAACTTGTGCGACTCATTCCCATCAGGCTGCATAATACATCTACCGTGAGAGCAGGATTGTCAATGTTATCTTCCACGTTCTTTTTGACGTTTGCTATGAATTTCCAGTCAATGTCTTGCGAACAGTTGATGCAGTCTTCATCATTTTCCTCATCATTCAGATCTAAATTTGCGAATTTGCTGCGCAATAGTGCACGGTTAGCCAGCAGATTGGCAACATTAGCTTTCAATATACCAATATTGAATGGCTTCACAACGTATTCATCCGCACCAATCTGAAGTCCCGAGAGAATATCTTTTTCATTATTCAAAGCAGTCAGCAGGATAACAGGAATGTGGGAGGTTTCGATATTATTCTTGATAGCTTGGCATAATTCATCCCCCCGCATTTCAGGCATCATAATGTCTGAAATAACCAGCTCTGGTTTGTACTCGGGAATAATCGTCAATGCTTCTTTTCCATTGGAGCAAACCTGTACGAAATACTCCTCGGATAACGTTTGCGACAGATAGTTGCGCAACTCATCATTATCTTCCACAATCAAGATGCGACGATGATTAATGTTCTCTTTCTTTTGTGCATTTTCGTAAATTTCAGGTGATGGAGGCGGAACGTTATCAATCGTATTTTCTATACGCTGTTTGCTCGGAGTTGCCAGATGTGCTTTCCGGAAGCGCTTGCTGTCTTTAGGGAATGTTATTTTGATAACCGATCCCTGGTTTTCGATGCTTGACAGATTAATCTTTCCTTTATGCAGGCGGACTAGCTTCCATACAAGCATCAGTCCGATACCACTTCCTGTTACTTTGGAATTAATAGCATTGCTGCCACGGAAATGAAGTTTGAACAATTTCTTTTGTTCATTGGCCGGGATGCCGATTCCTGTGTCTCTGACTTCCACGCTCCATGAGTCAGATGTTTCTGAAACGAAAACCTGTACATTTCCATTTTCCGGAGTATATTTCAGTGCGTTCGAAATGATGTTCTTAAAGATAGATTCCATCTTTTCTTTATCAAACCATACGTTCATATACCTGAAATTACTTTCATAAGTGAAGTTGATATGTTTGATGTTGGCGTACTGCTGGAACGCGTTGAATATTTCATTCATAAACGTGTTTAGCTCATGCTCTGAAATATATAATTCGGAAGAATATACGTCCGCTCTTTCAAAGTTGATAAGATTGGTGGTAAGACGTAATAGGGCATTTACGTTTCGTAATGCCGTATTCATGTTCGAAATACCTTCTTTACTCAACTCCTCTTTCTCGCGTAGTTCTTCCAAAGGTGCTTTGATAAGCGTCAATGGGGTACGGATATCATGTGCCGTATTGATAAAGAAGTGTATTTTCTCATCGGAGACTTTACGCTGCTTTCTTAAAATCAAGATACGTAATAGAATGATGGCAATGAGACAAAGGAAAGCCGCATAAAGCAGCATAGCCCAGATTGTCAGCCAAAAAGGTTGGGCGATAACAATGTCCATACTTCTTTCTTCAAGTACGATGCGTTTGTCTTCGTTGGAGATGGCGCGTACTCTTAACGTATATTTGCCCGGCGCAAGATTGGTGTAACGAATCGTATTTTCGGTTCCGGGTTTGCTCCATTCATCATAAAAACCTTCTAGCCTCCAAGAATAAATGATGTTGGAAGGATAGTCATAATTGATGGAAGAAACCTGCAAAGAGAAAATATTCTGATTGTATTTTAACTTCAGTTCCTTTGTTTCATTGATGCTTGTTCTTAACGGAGAATCTTCATCATCCGGATAGATTGTCTGATAGAAAAGCTTGAAATCGCTGAAAATCATTTTAGAGGAATAACCTCTGGGTAATTTCATGTCCTTGTCAAACTCTACGGCTCCGTCCGAACTACCAAAAATGAATTTTTTATTTTTTCGTAACACACCCGACAGCGCATTGAAATGGGTGGTCATTAGTCCCATATCTTTGGTCCAGTTATGGAATTTCTTTTCTTCGGGATAGAAACTTGTCAGTCCGCTTTCTGTACTCATTATGATGTCTTTGTCCGCATCCGATAATATAGTGTAGATATTATTGGATATTAAAGCACAGTTTTCAGAGTGGTAATGAGTGAACAGTTTTTTGTTGACATCGTAAATCAATAGTCCCGACCCGCTGGTACCTATATACAATGAACCATTTTTTGCTTGATATAAAGAGTAAATATAGCTCGATTCTACCGGAAGTTTGATACGTTCAAATTTCCCGGATTCTTTATCTAAAAGGCACAGGCCGGCAGCACTACCGATCCACATGCTTTTTTCATCCTTCTCAACAATGGCGGTAATGGAATTTAATCCGTCATAAAACCGTACGTCCTGCGTTTTTAGATTGATGCGCTTGAGGTTATAGAACCCTCCGGACCAGATATAGCCCTGCATATCTGTACGGATATCACGTATATATTTATCCGGCCGCTTGTTACTGTGAGTGTACAAGGGCGGCATGAAATAGCTGACACTGAACGTCTTTTTATCTATCTGGTAAGCACCGGAAGAGTACCCACCTGCCCAGATTATTCCGGGAGCTACTTCGCATACGGTAAGAAAGATATGGCTTTTATTACCTTGCGATTCTTCAAAAGAGCTAAGCACCGAACGCCATTGTCCGGTCTTTGAATTGAGGAAACTGATACCATTGTTCGTTGCGAACCATAAATCTCCGTCTCTGTCTTCGATAATGGCGTTCACCTGATCGTTGATTAAATACTGTTTATTGCCAATGGAGTGTTTGATCCATTTGTAGCCGGTATAACGGTTGTTTTGTATGGTGATTCCGATGGGATAATTAGCCAGCCATACCCGTTCTTCATCATCTACAAAGATGTCATTGATACTGTTACCGTTCATGCCATTGTTACTGTTGTAATCAGCCACAATTTCAGATGTTATCTGATAAGTGTCTACATCTATTTTGTGTACTCCTCCACCGTCGGTTGCTATCAGTAATTCCTTATCATTTAATGGTCTGAATCGTGTGATACTAATATCTTTCAAATTCTGTTCCGGACGTATAACAGATTTGGTATTCATATCGTAAATCATGATTCCCCGTAGAAAAGTTCCGATGAATAGTTTACGAATCTTTTTGTCGAAATATAAATCGATAATCTGGGCTTTCAGGCTCTCCAGCTTATCGCAATTGATAAGTTCCAATGCGTTATTTTCCAACTTGGCGTAATGAATACCCATTTCTGTGCCGATGAAGAAATGCGACTCGTCTATCTGTTCAATATCTGTGATCTCTTCACTGATATCGTTCTTTATATGGGTAACCAGTTGGGTCTCCGTGTTGTAGAGGAAGATTGTATCCTTATTACATAGCCAGATATGTTTGTTTTCGTCAAGCCAGGCATAGGTGATCGGATCCGGTTGTTCACTGAAGCTTTCCATCGGTAACTTATATACAAGATTGAAACAGTCGTGAATCTGGTCATACCGGAATACTTTACCTTTCTTTCCGATTTCCCATAAAACTCCTTCTTGGTCGATATAAAGCCAATTCAGATTTAACAGAGAGTTCACTTCTACGTCACCATCCATTAACTTATATCGTTTAAAGTCTTTTCCGTTGTATCGATCAATACCTTCGTGTGTAAGGAACCACATGTAGCCGGTTTTATCTTTTTGAATGCAGTAAACCCGCCGGTTACTTAACCCATCCTCCACTCCAATATATCGATACGTCTGTGCGACACAAGTTAGAGGAAACAATAAGATTAGAAAAAGCCATTTTTTCATACAAATAGGACTTTTAAGGGTTATTGAATCTTTAATGAGGGGGAAAGTTTGACAAAATTAAGAAGATTTTCCGATATTACAAAATTTTGAAGAAAGATAACAGCGTTCTTAAAATGAAAGAAAACAGACTATTTTATAGGTATTTATACATATTGTTTGTTTTCGGAATTTTGGTATCTGTAAAGGGGCTTTCAGTAGAGCGAAAAGTTGTGTGAAACAAGAGGCTGGCACTTTAAAATGTACCAGCCTCTGTAAATATAGAAATGATTTATTTCATTTTTGCTTCCACCCATTTGCGAGCGTTGACAAACGCTTCTATCCATGGAGTAACCTGATCGTTGTTCTTGCGGTCTGCCGGATAACAACCGTTTTGCCATGGGAAGATAGAACGTTCCAAGTGAGGCATGATAGCCAGATGGCGTCCGTCTGCACTAGCCAATGCTGCGATAGAATAATCGGAACCGTTCGGGTTGCCCGGATATTCATCATAGCTATACTTCGCTACTACATTGTATTTGTCTTCGTCATACGGCAAAGAGAATTTTCCTTCTCCGTGAGCTACCCAGATACCCAGTTTGCTTCCGCTCAAAGAGCCGAACATCACACTGCGGTTGGTCGGGATAGTAAGGCCGAGGAAGCGTGATTCGAACTTGTGCGAATTGTTATGCAACATCTTGCCTTTCTTCTTCAGTTCCGGGTTGATAAGGTCGAGTTCCATCATCAACTGGCAACCGTTGCAGACACCTAATGACAATGTATCTTCGCGTGCATAATATTTATCCAATGCTTCCTTAGCTTTCGGGTTGAACAAGAATGCGCCTGCCCATCCTTTAGCAGAACCCAAAACATCGGAATTAGAGAAACCACCGCAGTAAACAATCATGTTTACGTCTTCCAGTGTTTCGCGTCCGCTGATGAGGTCGGTCATTGTAACGTCTTTTACGTCGAAACCTGCCAAATAGAGTGAGTAAGCCATTTCGCGCTCACCGTTTGTACCCTTCTCGCGGATGATAGCTGCACGGATGCCGCTTGGGGTACGACGATCCGGAGTGATACCATATTGAGAAAGCTTACCTTTGAATTCCGGCATGAAAGCGAATTCAATAGGTTGCATCTTATAGTTTTCGAAACGTGCTTTTGCGCAACCGTTCATAGATTGTTTGCGGTCGAGCAGGTAAGAAGAAGAATACCAGACATCACGCATATAATCGATACCGAATTGGTAAGTAGCACCGTCTTTAGATACCAAAATGTGGCGTTCGTCAGTCGGTTTACCCAGCTTTATATAGCCTACGCCGGCGTCTTCCAGAATCTTCTTCACTTCATCCTTATGCTTGTCGCTGATCTGGATAACGATACCTGGGTTTTCCGCGAACAGAATTTTAACGATATCTTCTTCCTTCATCTTGTCGAGGCTGATTTCCAAACCGCCTTCTACATTAGAGAAGCACATTTCGAGCAATGTAGTGATTAAACCACCGGCAGATATATCGTGTCCTGCAAGGATCAATCCTTTGTTTACAAGTTCCTGTACGGCAAGGAAAGCGTCACGGAAATATTCGGCATCCTGTACGCAAGGTACTTCGTCACCCACTTTACCCAAAGATTGTGCGAAAGCCGAACCACCTAATTTCAGTTCGTCGAAGCTGAAGTCAATATGATAAAGTGTAGTCTTTTCATTGTTAACCAATACCGGAGATACTACTTTCTTCACGTCGGAAACTTCACCGCCGGCAGAAACAATCACAGTTCCCGGAGAAATCACTTTCTCACCGTTCGGATACTTTTGTGTCATTGACAAAGAGTCTTTTCCGGTAGGCACATTGATTTGCAGTGCGCAGCAGAAGTCGCTCAATGCTTTTACAGCCGTGTACAGACGGGCATCTTCACCTTCTTGAGAACGGCAAGGCCACATCCAGTTGGCAGATAGAGAAATACTGTCCATACCTTCCGCCATCGGAGCCCAAACAAGATTGGTCAGTGCTTCAGATACGGAAAGGATAGAACCGGCAGCCGGATCAGCCAATGCTGCTTGCGGAGCATGTCCGATAGAAGTCGCGATTCCTTTTTCGCCACGGTAGTCAAGTGCAACGACACCGCAGTCACTCAACGGCAACTGAAGTTCGCCCTGACATTGCTGACGTGCCACTTTACCTGTTACCGAGCGGTCTACCTTATTCGTCAACCAGTCTTTGCAGGCAACAGCTTCTAGCTGCAATACATTCGTCAGATATTCATGTAATTTAGACAATTCGTATTTCGGCATTTCGTAATGACGTTCCACGGTTTTGTCTACCATATATGTCTTGGGAGAAGAACCGAACATCTGCTCTACAGCAAGATCAAACGGACGTACACCGTCAGCCTGTTGGAAGGCGAAACGATGATCGCCGGTTGTTTCACCGACTACATACATTGGAGCGCGTTCGCGTTCGGCAATCTTACGTACATGTTCGATGGCTTCTTCTTTAATCAATAGCCCCATACGTTCCTGGCTCTCGTTGGCGATGATTTCTTTTGCCGACAAAGTCTTATCGCCGATAGGCAATTTGCTCATATCGATCAAACCACCACATTCTTCCACGAGCTCGGACAGACAGTTTACGTGTCCGGCAGAACCATGGTCATGAATAGAAACCACCGGATTCACCTCTTCTTCGCAAAGAGCGCGTACTACGTTGTTGGCACGTTTCTGCATTTCTGCGTTGGCACGTTGCACAGCGTTCAACTCGATACCGCTGCTGTAACGGCCGGTGTCAACAGAAGATACGGAACCGCCACCCAGTCCGATACGATAGTTGTCACCACCGATTACTACCACTTTATTTCCTGCTTCCGGTGTACCTTTGAGGCAGTCACGTTGTGTACCGTAACCAACACCACCGGCGAGCATGATGACTTTGTCGTAACCATAAACTTCTTTGTTTTCTGTATGTTCGAAAGTCAGTACTGAACCGCAGATCAGCGGCTGACCGAACTTGTTACCGAAGTCGGAAGCACCATTGGATGCTTTGATAAGAATTTGTTCCGGAGTTTGGTACAACCATTTACGTACCGGAAGAATCTCTTCCCACTCGCGTCCTTCTTCTGTGCGCGGGTAAGAAGTCATGTAAACAGCAGTACCTGCAATCGGCCATGAACCTTTACCACCACCCATACGGTCGCGGATTTCACCACCCGTACCGGTAGAAGCACCGTTGAATGGTTCTACAGTAGTAGGGAAGTTATGAGTTTCCGCTTTCAGTGAGATAACACTCTTGATGTCCTTTACCTGGAAGAAATCAGGTTTTGAATGATCTGCCGGAGCAAACTGTTCCACAACCGGACCTTCAGCGAAGGCTACGTTATCTTTATAAGCAGAGATTATTTTATTCGGATTTTCCTGTGTCGTCTTTTTAATCATCTGGAACAGAGAAGACTCCTGTTCTACACCGTCGATGATGAACGTTCCGCCGAAGATTTTGTGGCGGCAGTGTTCGGAGTTGATCTGTGCGAAACCAAATACTTCGGAGTCAGTCAGTTTTCGTCCGAGATCATTTTCTACTTTCTTCAGATAGTCCATTTCTTCTTTAGAAAGAGCCAGACCTTCTTGTTCGTTGTACACTTCGAGATCTTCGATGTAGATGATCGGTTCCGGCTGACGGTTTGTCGTGAATACGTTTTGGTCGAGTCCTTTGTACATGCGTTGGAGCATCGGGTCGTAGTCTGCGTTTTCGTCCTTAACAGGGAAGTACTCCTCGATGCGGCTGATGCCTTCGAGCCCCATGTTTTGGGTGATTTCTACTGCGTTTGTACTCCAGGGAGTGATCATTTCGCGGCGTGGGCCAACGAAACAGCCTTTCAGGTTTTCTTCACTTTCCATCACGGCTTCGCCAAAAAGCCAGCAGAGTTTATTACTTTCGTCAGGGGTGAGCTGATGGTTGCTCTCTACGGCAATCACGCTCTTGGAAGGGGTTCTGAAAAAAAGAATCATGTTGTATATTTACGATTTTACGATTTACGATTTACGATTTTACGATTGAAGTTCCTGCAGGAGAAACTCTTCTCTTTTTCTGTGGCGCAAAGATAATCAATTTCGTTGGTGGTAGGAAAAAAATAGAGAATAAATTCCTATACCTTATTTAATATGTTTATTTTTGATGTACGTTTTACTTATTATCGCTATATATAGTGATTCTTGTGTGGAAAAAACGTTAATATACTATCCCCATATCACAAAAAAGTGCGATATTTGCGACATGATTCAGATAGAGACAATATTCGATATATTAGTGAAAGGCTTTATTATTGGCGTTGTTGTGTCCGCACCCCTCGGTCCGGTGGGCGTATTATGCATCCAGAGGACTCTGAATAAAGGGCGTTGGTACGGATTTGTAACAGGTCTGGGAGCTTCGTTGAGCGATATAGCATACGCTTTGCTCACCGGTTATGGGATGAGTTTTGTGTTCGATTATATCAATAAGAATATTTTCTATCTGCAGTTATTGGGGAGTGTCATGCTACTCCTTTTTGGTATATATACCTTTCGTAGCAATCCGGTACAATCCATTCGTCCGGCTTCGTCCAGCAAAGGCTCTTATTTCCATAATTTTATTACCGCCTTTTTCGTCACTCTATCCAACCCCTTGATAATCTTCCTGTTTATCGGACTTTTTGCCCGCTTTGCCTTTGTGCAGCCGGGAGTGCTGGTCTTTGAAGAGATCACGGGATATCTTGCAATTGCTATAGGAGCATTGACCTGGTGGTTGGGTATCACTTATTTTGTGAATAAGGTGCGCACTAAATTCAATTTACGTGGTATCTGGATACTGAATCGTGTTGTAGGAAGTATCGTAATGCTGGTATCTGTTGCCGGATTGATTTATACTTTGTTGGGAGAGTCACTTTATTAAGAGATAACATAATGAATCAGATAGCACAACAACTGAAAGAGAAGAATATTGCCGAATACCTTATATATATGTGGCAAGAGGAAGACTTGATCCGTGCCAATCATTGTGAACCGGAAGAGATGGAGGCAAATGTAATTGTCCGCTATCCGGAAGAACAGCGGCCTGCTATGCGAGAATGGTATACCAACCTGATTACGATGATGGGCGAGGAAGGAGTACGGGAAAAGGGTCATCTGCAGATTAATAAAAATGTGATTATCAATCTGACAGAGTTGCACAACGCATTGTCCTCTTCTCCTAAATTTCCTTTTTACAGTGCTGCTTATTTCAAGGCATTACCGTTTATCGTAGAATTACGGAATAAAAACGGCAAGAAAGATGAACCCGAACTGGAAACCTGTTTTGAAGCGTTGTATGGAGTGCTTCTGCTTCGTCTTCAAAAGAAGTCTATCAGCGAAGGAACTGCCAAGGCAGTGGAAGCTATCACTAGTTTCCTTTCTATGTTGGCAAATTATTATGATAAAGACCGTAAAGGTGAATTAAAACTGGATGAATAAATGAGAATTTTAGTAACGGGTGCCAATGGTCAGCTTGGCAATGAGATGCAGGTGCTTGCGAAAGAGAACCCGCAACATACGTATTATTTCACAGATGTGCAGGAACTTGACATCTGCGACAAGCAAGCTGTGTGGACTTATATGGCAGAGAAGCAGATTGAGCTTGTTGTTAATTGTGCTGCTTATACAGCTGTAGATAAAGCTGAAGATAATCAAGAATTAGCATACAAATTGAATTGTGAAGCACCGAAACAACTGGCAAGTGCGGCCCAAGCCAATGGTGCTGCCATGATACAAGTATCTACTGACTATGTATTTGACGGTACTGCGCATACTCCATACACGGAAGACTGCGATCCTTGCCCGGATTCTGTATACGGCACCACTAAACTGGAAGGAGAAAAGGAGGTAATGAATCACTGCGAGCAAGCAGTCGTTATCCGTACCGCATGGCTCTATTCTACTTTCGGCAATAATTTCGTAAAGACGATGATTCGTCTCGGAAAAGAGCGTGACAGTCTGGGAGTTGTTTTCGACCAGATCGGAACTCCGACGTATGCCAATGACCTGGCACGGGCCATCTATGCTATTATTAATAAAGGTATTGTTCGCGGTATCTACCATTTCAGCAATGAGGGAGTTTGTTCCTGGTATGATTTCACAGTAGCTATTCATCGTCTGGCAGGAATAACCACCTGCAAAGTGAAACCTTTGCATACAGCCGAATATTCTGCGAAAGCAAACCGCCCGGCATATTCCGTGCTTGATAAAACGAAAATAAAAACAACGTTCGATATAGAGATTCCTCATTGGGAGGAGAGCCTCAAACAATGCTTGATAAAATTAGGAATGAAAAATGAAGAATGAAGAATTTCGATGCGGCTTTATAGATAGCGTAACAATTCTTCTTTCATCATTCATCATTCATCATTCTTCATTCATATTAATATATGGCAGATAATACAGAAATTTTGAGACGGCGGACGTTCGCCATTATTGCGCATCCGGATGCTGGTAAGACATCTTTGACGGAAAAGCTATTGCTTTTCGGAGGTCAGATACAGGTAGCTGGCGCAGTAAAGAGTAATAAGATTAAAAAGACGGCTACGTCCGACTGGATGGAAATCGAGAAACAACGTGGTATTTCGGTAACGACTTCCGTGATGGAATTCGACTATCGGGACTATAAGATTAACATTCTCGATACTCCCGGTCACCAGGACTTTGCTGAAGATACATACCGCACACTGACTGCTGTAGACAGTGTTATCATCGTTGTAGACGGTGCGAAGGGGGTGGAAACGCAGACGCGTAAACTGATGGAGGTATGCCGCATGAGAAAGACTCCGGTAATAATCTTCGTCAACAAAATGGACCGTGAAGGAAAAGATCCGTTCGACTTGCTCGATGAACTCGAAGAAGAACTGATGATTCAGGTTCGTCCCTTGTCCTGGCCGATAGAGCAGGGAGCACGTTTCAAAGGAGTATACAACATCTACGAACAGAAACTGGACTTGTACCAGCCATCCAAACAGATGGTAACGGAAAAAGTGGCAGTCGATATTCATACGGAAGAACTGGATCAGCAGATTGGCAAGCCATTGGCAGACAAGCTGCGTGGTGATCTGGAACTGATCGAAGGTGTTTATCCCGAATTTGATTCGGAATCCTATCTCGCAGGAGACTGTGCACCTGTATTCTTCGGATCAGCGTTGAACAACTTCGGTGTGCAAGAGCTGCTGAACTGTTTCGTGGAGATAGCTCCCAGTCCTCGTCCCGTACAGGCAGAAGAGCGTGAAGTGAATCCCGACGAACCGAAATTCACCGGATTCATCTTTAAGATCACAGCCAATATTGATCCCAATCACCGTTCTTGTGTGGCATTCTGTAAGATTTGCTCCGGCAAGTTTGTCCGCAATGCTCCCTATGTGCACGTTCGTCATGGAAAGACCATGCGTTTTTCATCGCCCACCCAATTTATGGCACAGCGTAAAACAACGATTGACGAAGCCTATGCAGGAGATATTATCGGTCTGCCGGATAATGGTACCTTTAAGATTGGCGATACGCTGACAGAAGGTGAAATGCTTCATTTCCGCGGATTGCCGAGCTTCTCGCCGGAGATGTTCAAGTATATTGAAAATGCCGATCCGATGAAGCAGAAACAGTTGGCGAAAGGTATCGATCAGTTGATGGATGAAGGTGTGGCACAGTTGTTTGTCAATCAGTTCAATGGCCGTAAGATTATCGGTACGGTGGGACAGTTGCAGTTTGAGGTCATTCAGTACCGTTTGTTGAATGAATACAATGCGTCCTGTCGCTGGGAACCGGTAAGTCTTTATAAAGCCTGTTGGGTAGAAAGCGATGATCCCGCAGAACTGGAAGCCTTCAAGAAACGTAAATACCAGTATATGGCAAAGGATAGAGAAGGGCGCGATGTGTTCCTGGCAGACTCCAGTTATGTACTTCAGATGGCTCAAATAGACTTTAAACACATAAAATTCCACTTTACAAGTGAGTTTTAGAACATATTCGTACGATTTTAACTAAAAAATCAGGTAAAAAAAGGAAAAACATATCTCATATAAATGAGTGAAGAGAAATGAAGACACTATCCTGGGATAAAATTCAGCAAGGGGATGAAGAGGCATTCCGGCAGCTTTATGAGCAATATGCAGATTTACTGTATGGATATGGCATGAAGATAGCCGGTGATGATACGCTGGTGACCGAGGCGATACAGTCGTTGTTTGTTTACATCTTTGAGAAAAGAGAAACTTGCGCGGCGCCTCAATCCATACCCGCTTACTTGTGTGTTTCGTTGAGACACATGATAGTGAACGAACTGAAAAAAGAGAATAGTGGATCATTCAAATCACTGGATGAAGTAGGCACAAACGAATATCAGTTTGATCTGGAGATCGATATTGAAACTGCTATTATCCATTCAGAGTTGGAAAAAGAACAGCTGGAAGTTTTGCAGAAAGAGCTGAACAATTTGACAAAGCAACAGCGGGAGGTATTGTATCTTAAGTACTATAAGAAAATGAGTCCGGAAGAAATAGCCCAGGTGATGGGACTCACTTCGCGTACAGTTTATAATACTACTCATATGGCTATATCCAGTCTACGGGAGCGCATGAGCAAATCTTTCTTGTTACTGGTGGCAGCTAATTTGTGGATTTTTAATTGAGGTGAGATATGGAAAAGTGGACAGAATCTTTAGAACAATACCTGGAGGAAGGTAAGCTTCCTCTAGTGGGCGAAATATTTTCCCGTAAGAAAGAAATAGGCGATAAATTAAAGTTGCAGCGCGAAGAAAGCCATAAGATTACCTTAAGCCGGAAAAGAAAACAAAGTGTAGGAAAAAGCTTCTCCTTCTCTTGGGGAGTGGCAGCTGCGGTCGTTCTTCTTTTGGGAGTAGGTAGTTACTTCCTGGCAGAGGAAAAGGTGGTGACGGATAACACTGCAATGAATTATGAATTGCCCGATGGCAGTAGTGTGCAGGTGATGGAAAACTCACGTCTGACTTACAATCATATCACATGGCTTTGGGAGCGTAAGTTGCAATTGTTGGGCAAAGCCTCTTTCAATGTAACCAAAGGCAAGACATTCACCGTCAGCACTGAAGCCGGCGACGTGACGGTACTCGGTACTAAATTCTTGGTCGATCAGCAGGGAAAGAAGATGTTCGTAAACTGTGAGGAAGGAAGCGTGAAAGTTGAGACTGCCGTAGGTAAGCGTACATTGCTTGCCGGTGAAAGTGTGCGTTGCGATGAAACCAAGATTGTGCCAGTAGAAAAAAAGGCGGACGAATCGGAGTTCCCCGAAGTGTTGGGATATGAAGATGACCCGCTGATAAATGTAGTGGCAGATATTGAGCATATATTTGAGGTAACAGTCGTCGGGCATGAGAAATGCGAGGGGCTGACCTATAACGGGACGGTCTTAACAAAAGACCTGAACGCCACACTGGAAAAAGTCTTCGGGTCGTGTGGAATCAGTTATCAAATTCGAGGGAAAGAAATTATTTTAAAATAGAAAAAGCCTCTTCTGACTATCCAGAAGAGGCTTTTTTGTTTTTCTTCAAATTTTCTTCATTTTTTCTTGGTAAAAAAACAACGGATGCTTCTCTTTCTAATATAAGAGCTATTTAATGATATTTGAAGAAAACGGTAGAATTGATTAGAAGATTAAATGTTGTAGAAGAAATTAAAAATTATCCGGCAGAAATAAGGCCGGGATTCAGAACAAACAATAGATGTTTTATAGAGAATTACAAACTAAACTCAAAACAAACAATAGATGCTTTTTATAAAATTTAAATTTAACCCAAAACAAACAATGTTTTAAAAGAAATGCAAACTAGGGCTCAAAGCAAACAATAGACAGCGGCAGATGAATTATTCCTGCCACAAACGTAAGCCGGAAAGATTCCCTCATCGGACGTGATATGAGCTTTAGAGGCTTGTTTTTCCGATTAAACAGACTTAGTTGGCTTAAAAAAAGGGTTTTTCAACTAGACTGCTACGCTAATTAAAAGAATGAAAGCCGTGATGGCCCATGAGAGGTTTAACAAGACCGGTTTTATCTGGTAGTTTAATAGTAGGTTAAGAGAGTATGAAACCAGAAAAGGGCTGAACCGGTCTATCATTGAGTATTTTTATTTAATAATTGTTTTATCAGAATGTGAGAGAAAGTTGAGGGGCTTTCTCTCACATTTTTTTTGTAGGAACGATAGATAGGACGATTTACTATTGGACTATTTACCATTTACTATTTGGGTTGTGCAATAGAAGCAGATAGTAAATAAGATAAATGGGAATTTAGTTTAGATGTGGATGGCACGCTAAATCATAAATCATAAATTATAAATCATAAATCATAAACTTCCCCAGTTTTCCAATCAGAGAAATGACGTTTTTATACATTATATTCCTTTCTTAATTTATTTTATAATAAAAATTTGGTATTTTCGAACGCTTTTTAGACGAACAACTTAAAATACTAATAGTTTATTATATGGAAAATATCGAAACAGCGATCCTGCTGATGGTGGTCGGAATGGCTACCGTATTTGTTATTCTGCTGATTGTGATTTATTTAGGTAAGTTGTTGATTACATTAGTCAACAAGTATGCTCCTGAAGAAGTGGTTCCTGTGAAGCGGGAAGCATCGCAAGGTCCTGCCCCTGTTCCGGGAAACATCTTAGCCGCCATTACAGCTGCTGTAAATGTGGTGACACAAGGCAAAGGAAAAATCACAAAAGTAGAAAAATTATAAATCTATAAAGAATATCACTGAAAGACATGAAAAGAGAAGTAAAGTTTAGTTTGGTTTTCCGAGATATGTGGCAATCTGCCGGAAAATACGTACCTCGTGTAGACCAACTCGTAAAGGTAGCTCCTGCCATTATTGAAATGGGCTGTTTTGCCCGCGTAGAAACAAACGGCGGAGGTTTTGAACAGGTAAATTTATTGTTTGGTGAAAACCCGAATAAAGCGGTACGCGAATGGACAAAACCGTTCCACGAAGCCGGTATTCAAACCCACATGCTCGACCGCGCACTGAACGGACTCCGTATGAGCCCCGTTCCGGCAGACGTCCGCAAATTATTCTACAAAGTAAAGAAAGCACAAGGAACAGACATTACCCGTACGTTCTGCGGATTGAACGACGTGCGTAACATTGCTCCTTCCATCACATACGCAAAGGAAGCAGGCATGATTTCGCAATGTTCGCTTTGCATCACTCATTCGCCTATCCATACCGTAGAGTACTACACCAATATGGCGCTGGAACTCATCAAACTGGGAGCAGACGAAATCTGTATCAAAGACATGGCAGGTATCGGTCGTCCCGTATCGTTAGGTAAGATCGTAGCAAATATCAAGGCGGCACATCCCGAAATCCCCGTTCAGTATCACAGTCATGCAGGTCCCGGATTCAATATGGCAAGCATCCTCGAAGTATGCGAAGCCGGTTGTGACTACATCGACGTAGGCATGGAACCGCTATCCTGGGGAACAGGTCACGCTGACTTGCTTAGTGTGCAGGCAATGCTGAAAGACGCCGGATATCAAGTGCCCGAAATCAATATGGAAGCCTACATGAAAGTGCGCGGCATGATTCAGGAATTTATGGACGACTTCCTCGGCTTGTATATCAGCCCGAAAAACCGTCTGATGAACTCCTTGCTGATTGCTCCCGGACTTCCTGGCGGTATGATGGGTAGTTTGATGGCCGACCTCGAATCCAATTTGGAATCTATCAATAAATATAAGGCAAAACACAATCTGCCGTTTATGACGCAAGACCAGCTTCTCATCAAGCTCTTTGATGAAGTAGCTTACGTATGGCCTCGTGTCGGTTATCCTCCATTGGTGACTCCGTTCAGCCAATACGTGAAGAACCTCGCCATGATGAACGTGATGGCCATGGAAAAAGGAAAAGAACGTTGGGGAATGATTGCCGATGATATCTGGGATATGATTCTGGGTAAAGCCGGACGTCTGCCGGGCAAACTTGCTCCCGAAATCATTGAAAAGGCAGAACGTGAAGGCCGTAAGTTCTTTGAAGGTGATCCGCAGAATAACTATCCCGATGCCCTCGACAAATATCGCAAACTGATGAAAGAGAACAAATGGGAAGTAGGACAGGACGACGAAGAACTCTTCGAATATGCTATGCACCCGGCTCAATATGAGGCTTACAAGAGTGGCAAAGCAAAAGAAGACTTCCTGGAAGACGTGGCCAAACGTCGTGCCGAAAAAGATAAATCTCCGGAAGAAGATGCCAAACCGAAGACACTGACCGTACAAGTGGACGGACAGGCCTATCGTGTGACGGTAGCATACGGTGATACCGAACTACCTGCTGCTCCTGCGGGTGCTGCCGCTGCTCCGGCAGGAGAGGGTAAAGAAGTACTTTCTCCGTTGGAAGGCAAGTTCTTCTTAGTGAAAGGTGCGCAGGAAACTCCTTTGCAAGTAGGTGACACTGTGAAAGAAGGTGATGTAATCTGCTATGTAGAAGCGATGAAGACCTACAATGCCATCCGTGCAGAGTTTGGCGGTACAGTGACTGCTATCTGTGTCAACCCGGGAGATGCTGTTTCAGAAGATGACGTATTAATGAAGATAGGATAATGAACGAAATATTTGAGAACTTATATGACATGACTGCGTTCAGCAATATCATTGCCGAACCGCAGTTCCTGATAATGTATGCCATCGCGTTCGTTCTGCTCTATTTGGGCATTAAGAAACAGTACGAGCCGTTGCTGCTTGTCCCCATAGCTTTCGGTGTGTTGCTAGCCAACTTCCCCGGAGGAGATATGGGCGTGATTCAGGCCGACGAAAATGGTATGGTGATGGTAAACGGAGTGTTGAAGAACATCTGGGAAATGCCTTTGCATGACATTGCCCACGAACTGGGAATCATGAACTTCATCTACTATATGTTGATTAAAACAGGTTTTCTGCCTCCGATCATCTTTATGGGTGTCGGTGCGCTGACGGACTTCGGGCCGATGTTGCGTAACCTGCATCTTTCTATATTCGGTGCAGCTGCACAGTTGGGTATCTTTACCGTGTTGCTGGTAGCCATCCTGATGGGATTCACTCCACAGGAAGCCGCTTCTCTGGGCATTATCGGTGGTGCGGATGGTCCGACAGCCATCTTTACCACCATCAAACTGGCGCCGCATTTGCTGGGCCCGATTGCCATTGCCGCTTATTCGTATATGGCGCTCGTTCCGGTGATTATTCCGCTGGTAGTGAAACTGTTCTGTACGAAGAAAGAGTTGAGCATCAACATGAAAGAACAGGAAAAGAAGTACCCTTCGAAGACTGAAATCAAGAACCTGCGTGTATTGAAGATTATCTTTCCGATCGTGGTAACTACTATTGTTGCCCTCTTCGTGCCAAGTGCAGTGCCTTTGGTGGGTATGTTGATGTTTGGTAACCTGGTGAAAGAAATCGGAACCAACACATTCCGCTTGTTCGATGCCGCTTCCAATAGTATCATGAATGCTGCCACCATCTTCCTCGGACTGTCCGTAGGAGCAACGATGACAGCCGAAGCATTCCTCAACTGGACAACAATCGGTATTGTGATCGGTGGATTCCTTGCATTTGCACTTTCTATAACCGGTGGTATTTTCTTTGTGAAACTGGTAAATCTCTTCTCAAAGAAGAAAATCAATCCGCTTATCGGCGCCACTGGTTTGAGTGCCGTTCCGATGGCGAGCCGTGTAGCCAATGAGATTGCTTTGAAATACGATCCGAAGAATCACGTATTGCAGTATTGCATGGCAAGCAACATCTCCGGAGTAATCGGTTCTGCCGTAGCTGCGGGTGTGTTGATCTCTTTCCTTGCGTAAGGTAATTCCTGCCTGAAAAAGACTTTTTATACATTCACACTTGGAAGATTCGTTTGATAGCGTTATCTTTGTGTGAATGTATAACAGTAAAAATAGCAAGCGTATGAGTGCAATGTCATTGGAAGCCGAAAAGAACGAACTGATTCGGCGGATTCTGGATGTGGATGATGTCGCTATTCTGCGGAGAGTGAAATCGATGTTGAGTTGTGAAGAAGAGCAAACGAATGTTGTCGCAGAGGAAGCAGCTCCCTACCAGACAAAGGCGGAGATTCTGGCAAGCTTAGATCAGGCGTGTAAGGAACTGAAACTGAATCTGGAGGGTAAGTTGGAGTTTAAGTCATTAGATGATGCCCTTAATGAAATATAGAATAAGCGTTACCCTCGAATTTTTAAGGGAAATGAAGCATTTGTCAAAACGGTATTTTGTAATCCTTATGATATAAAAAGAAATCGTCCTGTTTCACGGTTACGTGATAACAGGACGATTTCTTTTATAAGACTAAGACTTTGTGAACAAGTTTCTTTTGTTTCTAAATTTATTCACTGATTACCTTTCTGTATTCCGCTACCGCCATCTTTTCCGACAGATACGCATTAATCAGATTGGTGTGCGCCTGCGTCCATGACAATTGTGCGGAGAGTACATCCACCATGTTTGCCTTTCCCTCATTATACGAGAAAGAAACCAAATCAAGATTTTCATTAGCCAGACTCATAGTCTCTTTGGCGGTTTTCACTTGATATTCCGTTTCCGTCAGTTTGGTTAGGGCGGCAGAAAGTTCCTCGTTGATATTATCCGTCACATAACTTTGTTGCAGTTTCTGTATGCCGATATACGCTTTCTGCTGACGGTTTGTTTTAAACCGGGCTCCCCAACGGAAGATCGGTATATTCAGGTTAATGCCGACGATGGGATTGAAAGAAACGTCATAACCGAGGTTAGGTGTAGCTGTAGCCCATCCACCGCTGAAATACATATTCAATTGTGGATTGAACTGGCTAAGAGCCGCTTTGCGTTGCGCTTGACTTTTCATGATGTTTACTTCCGTACTTTCGTAATCCGCGCGACGTTGCAGTACATTCTCCAGAGAAAGGATCTGCACCGGAGCGGAAGCCGTGTCAATCGTGTACAGACTGTCTACGGGATTGTTCGGCTCTTCTCCCATCAGGATATTCAGCTTTTGCAGCGCCAGGGTATAATTCTGACGCGCCTTGATATATTGCAATTCCGCTTCTTTCAACCGGGTGGAAATCATTAATAAGTCCGTGCGACTAATCATCCCGTCGTTGAAACGATCCTGAATGATGTCATACTGTTGCTTCACAATACTTTGATACTTATCCGCCGCCTGCAACATAGCCTGTGAAGCGGAAGCATTCCAGTAAACCGCATCGCTCTGATAATGAATCTGGTCGATGGTAAGCTCCTCATTTAGTTGATTCAGCTTTTCATCCGCTTTGGCAATCTTGTGCTGGGCGTTGAGTGCCCCGCCCGTGTACAACGGTTGCGAGACGATAAATACACCTTGATAGGTGTGGTTGCGGTATTCGCCTACCGGTTCGTTCCAGGCATTAAGGTCGCTCATGTTGAGTGTCCCGTCCGCATTGACATCAATTTTTGGCAAGAATCCCGTGTGAGCAATCTTCCGTGCTTCCGTACTTGCCATCGTCTTTAGTTTCTGTTGCTTCAGAATTTGACTGTAAGCTTCCACTTTATCCCGGTAAGCTTCCCGGCTAAGATAGGGCTGCTGTGCCCCGGCAGTGAGACCGAGGAACAGCAGAGACAGAGTTATAAGTTGAGTTTTCATTTTATTCAATCTATACAATAAATTCAAGTTTCATATAAGAGAAGGCAATTAGCCTTTGATTCTCTGAATGGCACAATAAGCTACCGGAAGAACAAACAATGTCAGTGCCGAAGCCACCAACAAACCTCCCATAATCGTAGCCGCCATACCGCCGAACATCGCGTCGAACAACAATGGCAACATACCCAGAATGGTAGTGCCGGACGCCATTGCTACGGGGACAATACGACTCGTTGTAGCACTGACAACAGCATCCAACGGTTTTTTGCCCGTCTTTGCCTCCAGATCAATCTGTTCCACCAGTACAATCGCATTTTTGATATTCATCCCAATCAGTCCGAGCAAACCAAGGATGGAGAAGAAGTCGAACGACTTGCCTAGCAACACCAATCCCAAAACGATACCGATAAAAATAAGCGGTAACATCAACAAGATCACTGTCGGCTTACGATACGTCCTGAACAAGAACAACAGCGTGACGAACATCAGGAAGAACGTCAACGGTAAATTCTTGGCCAACGCCTCGTTAGACTCCACCTGACTTTCCTGTTCCCCGAAATACTTCATCGTATACCCCTCCGGCACTTTAATCTCTTTCTGCACCAGCGGCCAAACCTCATTGAAAGCAGCAATCGCATTCACTCCGCGACGCGGATCGCATTGCGCCATCATCACCATTTGCCGGTTGTAATCCTTCACATTCGAGAAACGATATTGGAAATCAAATTCCGATACCACCTGTTCCAGACTGGTCGTTTCATTCCCCGTGCCGAACACGGGCAACGTGCGCAGGTCATTGATGCGGAACGAATCCACCGTGTTATCCTTCAATAAGATAGGAAGCACCTGATCGCCCTGCCGGTACTCTCCAAGCGTCATACCTGTGGTTCCGATCTGGATACTTTGTGCCATTCCCTGACGTGATACCCCTAACGGTTGCGCCCGTTCGGGACTATATACAGGCTTCCATACAGGAACTTTATTTCCCCACGAATTGCGCACATTGATTAAATCCGGATTCCGGTGCATAATCTCCAAAGCCTGGTTGGTGAGCGCCACAAGCGTGTCCACATTCGGACCGATAAATCCGATTTCGATAGCGGCATCCACCGCAGGCGACAATTTGAACAGACTGGTGCGGGTAATCGCATTCGGATAATTCGCCTTCATGTACGCATCGAAATCTTCTTCATACTCTTTCGTATATTTACTGTCCGTCAATTCAACCAATACATTGGCAAAATTCGGTTTCGGACCCACCGAAGTAGAAGCCAGGTAATACCTTAACGGCGTGCTGCCGAAGGTGATCGATACTTTCTTCACTTCCGGCTGCTTTGCCAGATGCTCTTCCACGGATTTCATCTCTTTCACTACGTCATTGATGCTATACCCGTCGGGATAAAACACGTCCGCCCGGAAATAAGGCTTATCGAGAGAAGGGAAGAAGTTTTGCGGCATCATTCCCATGATAACCAGCGAAGCAACAAAGAGTACTACCATCGAACCCAGTGTCAATGTTTTCCT
This sequence comes from Bacteroides sp. AF32-8BH, assembly GCF_003435205.1. NCBI lineage: Bacteria > Pseudomonadati > Bacteroidota > Bacteroidia > Bacteroidales > Bacteroidaceae > Bacteroides > Bacteroides sp. AF32-8BH. The sequence continues at coordinate 37,210 of NZ_QVLZ01000033.1, forward strand.
ACGAATCAGCGTGCGGAGGATGGAGGCGAATTTGTGATAGAACGGTTTGTCATACGGGTCTTTCGTGCCGTCCTTTGCTTTTGCTTTCAGGATGAAATTACCGAAAACAGTGGTCTGCGTCAGCGCAAGCACCCAGCTCAATCCCAGTGAGATGGCAAGCACCACAAAAAGCGGTTTCACGATTTCCGCCACGGCAGAAGGAGCAAGGTAGAGCGGGAGGAACGAACAGATAGCGATGAACGTAGCCCCAAGCAATCCCCATTGCGGACCGGTTGCGCCGTCTATCAGCGCTTTCCTCCGGTCTACTCCGCGGGCGATGGCAATCTGTGCGTTGTCCGTTACCACGATGGCGTTATCCACCAGCATCCCCATGGCGATGATAAATCCCGCCAATGAAGTACGGTTCAGCCCGACACCGAAGAAAGACATGATAAGCAATGTGCCGCCAATAGAGAAAATCAGTGACGAGCCGATCAGCACACCTGCGCGCAAACCCATCACCAACATGATAATCACAATAACAATCAGAATCGATTCGATCAGGTTGATGATAAATCCGTTGTTGGCTTCGTTGGCAATTTCGTTCTCCAGATACAGGCTTTGCAGTTCCAGTCCCACAGGCATCAGTGGCAACAATTCGTCCAGTTTGGCTTTCACGTTCTTGCCCGTCTGCACCACGTCCCGTTGCGGGTCGGTGGAGACGCCGATGCCGATGGCACGTTTGCCGTTCACGTGCATGATGTTGGATGGAGGGTCCATATACCCTTTTTCGATGACGGCGATATCGCCCAGTTTCACCTGTCCGGCTTTGGTGGTAATCACCTGGTTGCGGATATCGTCTACGGTGGTATACATACCGTTGGCAGTCACCCGTAGCTGTTGCTCGCCGGCACGGATTTCTCCGGTATTGATAATCTGGTTCTGCGATTGCAACAGACTGGCAAGCTGTTTCGGGTCGATGCCCATACCTACGAGCTTATTGGTGGAAATAAAAATATTGACCACCTCCGTCTGCGTCCCGAACAGGGCGACTTTCATCACCCCGTCCGCCGTCACTACCTGCGTCTTGATCCGTTCCGCCCAGTTGCGCATCTCTTCGTATGTGTAACCGTCGTCCGCCGTCAGACCGTAATAGATACCGAACACGTCACCGAAATCATCGGAAACCGTCGGTGCGGAAGCACCGCTCGGCAACTGTGGCTGTATATTTAGCACCTTCCGTCGCAACTCATCCCACTTCTGCGGAATGGAGCTTGCCGACAAGGAAGGTTGCAACTCGAATGTGATTTTTGAGAGCCCGTACATCGATTCCGATTTTATCTTGTACACACCGCTCATACTTTGAATCTCACGAGAGATAGGCTCGGTAATCAACCGCTCCACTTCTGCCGGTTCGGCACCCGGATAGCGGGTCATAATAACCGCCGACTTTATGACGAAAGGAGCATCCTCTTTCTTACCTAGCTTGCCGAAGGAAGTGATTCCCCCAATCAGCAATACAGCAAGAAAGAAATAGATGATTTTCGTATTATCTAATGAATATTTGGCTAAACTCATAATAAATGATCGTTGATAATTGATGAATGACAGCGGATAAATGATACATAATCATTTATCAACTATCACCTGTCAACAGTTGTGATAGATTCTCCTTCTACTAGTTGGTATACGCCTGCTATGACGATTTTTTCACCGGGTTTCAAACCTTCCGAGATGAGCGCCTGTGCTTCTCCGGTCGGGGCGTTGACGGTTACTTCCCGTTTGTGGACTTTGTTGTCTTCTACCACCCAGACATACATTTTATTCCCTTCGCTTTCGCCGAATACGGCACTAAGCGGTACAATCGTCCAGCTATCCTGCACCAACGGGCCTACATCTGCCGTGAAACGGATGCTGCACGTGAAACCGGGTTTCACAGCATACAGATCGCGGTCGAATGACGGATCGTCAATTGTGATGCTGACCGGAATTCCTGTGCCATCCGTAGAAATATCAAGATATTCTTCCAGTTTCGCTTGAAACACGTGTCCTTTAAATGTGTCGAACTCTACAAGGAAACGCGGGTCTTTGGCGCGCAACAAATAAAGATACGCATCCGGAATGGTGAATTTGATACGCAGATTGTGTGTATTGACAAGCTGCACGATACCCTCACCGGAGTTGACACGCTGATAGTTTTCCACCAGTCGTTTTTCGATAGAACCGTCGAAAGGAGCTGTCAGCTTGGTGTCGCGCATATTGTTGGCAGACAGTTCGTATTCAGACTTCGCCTTCTGGAAGTTGGCGAGGCTGATTTCATATTCCTGTACGGAGATCGCTTGCCGGGAGAGGAGCCGTTTGTTACGTTCCACTTGTGCCGAAGCCGTTTCGTATGCCGATTTCGTGGCGGCATATTGCAACGCGATGTCTCTGGGGTCGATAGCCGCGATGAGCTGTCCTTTTTTCACTTTCTGTCCTTCGATGACAGGAAGCTGGATGATTTGTCCGTTGACCCGGAAAGCCAGCTTCACATATTCCACCGCTTCCACGATTCCCGAGAAATCTTTTCTGATAATCGATCTTGACTCGACAATCGTAGTCTTTACAGGACGTGCAGTTGTCGTTGTCGTTTCTTTTTTCTGTCCGCAGCCAGCCAGCAAGATTGCAGCCGCTAGGACGAATCCAAATTCCTTTTTCATATACCACGTTGATGTTTAGAGGTTTTGCGTTGATAAATAGCGAATAATATACTAAAACAACTCCTGTTTATTTATGTTCAATATTCCTGTCTTTTCATATCCTGCCTCTTAACCTTTATATGGAACACAAAAAAAACGGGAACTTTACCGTTTCTAAGGTAAAATTCCCGTCCAACTCTTTTGTTTCATTTTACATCATCAGGTTCTGACCTCCAATGACGCCTGCAATAGCAGTAGCAACCGCAATGACGACTTTTAAAATCGTATTCCAAATGGATTTCTTCATAATTCAACACCTCCTTTCCATACCACATTATCCTCTATTACCTATTCTATCACGCTGCCGGATCGGGCGCTTCCTGACCACCGCCGCTTGGTTTGTCATCACCCGAACCTCCGGCGTTTCCACCGCCTCCCGCTCCCAGTGCTTTCGTCAACTGGTTGACGTGGATATATGTCGCTCCCTGAATCAGCGCACGGGTGATATTTCCACCGGCATCCCGCGTATATTCCGGGGTAAACTGGCAACGCAATCCCGTGATTTGTGCCGGACTAACATCGGCTTCCTCATCCACCCCCTTGCAGCGTGACTGGCACACCAGGGTAAATGTGCCCAATCCTTCGAGCTTCACTGTCCGGCTGTTGAGCAACTGCTCGCGCATCACTGCCATCAGGTTTCGGATCACGTTGTGCACGTCACCGGCCGTCAGTGATGACCGTTCGGCAATCGTTTCGCCAATCATTTGCGTATCCACTACGTTTCCCATTTTAATCAGGCAGGGATGCCATTTCTTCTTTTTGTCCTTCGATGCGATATTGGACTGAACCGCTTTGTAAATCAACATACTGATTTCCTCCTTTTTAAGTGAATAAATAAGATTTTATTGAGTCAGTAAACGAACGTTTTCTGTCTCTTTTACAGTAGCAAAGATACCCCAACCGGCAGGGGAGGAAACATGAAACGGTATCTGCCGGTAAGTGAAGGCAAACGCTTGAATATCTGTGTGTTTGCTTGCATTTCTACGCAAAAAACAGTATCTTTACATGACGTAAATAATAAATTAAAAGAAGAAAATCTATGAAGAAAACGGAATTGGCATTACTCTATATGCCGTATGCAAGTGCCGATGTGGCAAGAAGACATTTAAATAAATGCATCCGCCGAAACCGGGAGTTGCTGGAGGCTCTCGAAGCTACCGGCTGGGCGTTTTGGATACATTGGCTCACACCGTTGCAGGTGGAGCTGATTGAGAAGTATTTGGGAGAGCCTTAATCCCTAAATCCATCCCTCTGACGAGAATAAGTCTTTGGCTCCCTTCCACGGTTGCATCTGCATACCCGGTTCGGGTGGCGGCGTACAAGGGGAATATCTTCCGTTGGTCACATCGTAGCAGAACGCTGCGTTTCCCTTTGTTCCGAAATTACGGAAACGGGTTTTCTCGACATGTATATACACGATCCCCATTTCATCCTGACGGTCTACCACTATTCCGTAGTCCGTCATGTTGAAAAAGTTGGCCGAGCCGTTGATGTCATACATGGTGGGAACTTCCGTTTTCTGCGTGCCGTATTGCTTGTTCATCTTTCTCGGATGCGCCACCAGAATGACGAGGCAGGAGTTGAGCCGGGCAAAACGTGCCAGACTATTCATGAATGAACCGATATACCCCGTCTCCGTCATGCCTGCCGGGATCTGATGGTTGATGTAATTGTACGGGTCGATAACAAACACACGGATGCCGTGACGGTGTACCAGTTCGCGTGCCTTCGACAAGACGTTGCCCAGTGTGAAATCCCCGTCCGGAAGAATGTGCCAGACGCGTTGCGAAAGATAATCCACTACGCGGGCGAATTCCTCCTCCGTGGAGAAATCTTTGCGGAAACGGTGTCCCAGCAGTTTTTCCGCCAGTTTGGCATGATGATACTCGATTGGCGTGTTCTCCGGACTGAAATATCCCGCTCGCCAATCTTGGCGGGTGCAGAGCCGGAGCACTATCTCATCCACAAAGTCCGATTTTCCATGTCCGGGAATACCGGTGACGGTGAGCACCCGCCCCGTTTCCAGCCTCATGATTTCGTCCAGATTCGGTATTCCCAATTCCACGCCCGAGGTATACCCCTCTTCAAACAGTTGGTGCAATCCCTCCCGTAAGTCTTCTGCCGTAAACGTACCTTCCAGGCGGGGGATGGGAGCGTCCTCCAGTGCCTTCAGTAGTGCGTCCGGGCCTTCCGCCACGAGCAGTTCGTTGGCGTCCTTGTATGCTTCGCCGTAGGTGACGATACGGCAGCGGTCTACCCCCAGCCGTCGGGAGAGTTCCCGGCACAGTTCCCGTCCCTTGCGGTCGGTGTCCACCGACAGATAAATCACTTGTTTCTGCTCGAAATGAGATTCCGACAATTCGTCCAGCCAGTCCAGTTGACTGTTGGCACCGTTCGGTACGGAAATGACATCCGTCCGGCCGACAGCCATGTAGGAGAGGGCATCAAATTCCCCTTCCACGAGGATGCACTCCGGCGTGTCGCGGATGGCGTCGATGTTGTAAGGGATGGTGCGCGCTCCTTGCAGCAATTTGAAGTGCTTTTGTGAGTCGCGGAACTTTGTGTTCACCAATTCCCCGTTTTCGAAAAAGTTGAAGCAGAGACAGTCCCTCTTTTCCCAACCTTTCTCCTTTCCGGATATAGGCATCGAGATGGAGGCGAAAGCCACGCCAGCTTCCACCAATACTTCCGGCGGAATGTGGCGGACGTCACGACACCATTCAATTTGCTTCTGTGTGAGTGCCCCTTGCTCTGGGTCGCCGTGCGGCTTTTCAGTGGGCGGACAACTGGAGTTGCTACCTGTTGCCGTTGGAAATTTGACCAACGGATCACCCAGCTTTCTGCCTTTTCCAGCATATATGGCTGCCGAACCGTGTGCGCCGCAGTAGTGGCACAAATACAGTTTGGTATCGAGGTTGACACTTAGTGATTTATCACGCTTATCCGTCCGTTGGGCATGACACCAGGGACATTTTGTTTTCATTTTGCCGCTTGTGCGACCGTGGGTATCAATACCCAGTTCTTTGAATCTATCCATATTTAGTAAATGATTGAGAGATAATATGCTATCGTGTCCATTCGTTCGTCACCGGATTCCAGATATGTGCCGCCGAAGGTCGCGGCTTGGCATAAGCGGGGATGGGATGCCCGTCGTAGGTACGTATTCCGTTGGTGATGGTTTCGTAGGGCGAACATTGCTGTTGCTCTTGCCGGTTTTTGAGAAACTTCTTCAGTGCCACCTGCGTTGTGGATGACACATGGCTTCCCTGCCGGGTGAGATTGGCGAAATAGTTTTTTATTTCGTGCAGGCTGTTCATCGAGCTTTCATTCCCCCGTAAGATGATTTGCTCCCGTAAATAGTTGAAGAACCATTCTTTTTCTTCCATCATCAGCCGGGGGATGCCCGACTGAATGGCTACGACTTCATACCAGGACGTGTCGTTCATTGCCTCCTGTAGATTTTCTTCCCATGCGTTGGGGCGCATATCGGGTGTTACAGCGTTCAAGTCCGTCACCTTCAAACCATTTTCTTCTTCTTTCTCTTTTCCGCTTTCTTCAGAAGAAGAATTTTTTTTGTTTATTTCTTTATTTATAATGGGGGATGGATTTTTCTGTATATTTGACGTTTTTTTCATTTCCCGAGTGTTAAAATCCTCTTCATTTCCGTTGGCTTTCAGAGAGTTATTGACGTGCGGTTTCGTGTTGCGCTTTTTTTCATCTTCCATGTTGTCAAGTGCTTCCCTATAGTCGTCTATTGCTTTAGAATGGAGGTTCATTTTCTCATCCAGATAAAAGAGTCCGTAATTGTATAATACGCTTTCCATCAGTTCGTCGCTCACATCATAAAGGTTCTGGATGAAGGAAGCAGTTTGCGGTGCCAGAAAATGTTGTGGCTGTTGATAGAGCTTTTCCATCACAAGCCAATATAGTCCGTAGGCTTTCAGTCCGTCTTGCATAATCATCCGCAGCAGTTCGTTGTCGGTGTATGCCAGTAGGGGGTGCGGAAAATAACTTCTGATAGCAGATTCTTCGCAAAAGTCGGCATAGAGTATATGCGAGTTGTATCCTTTGCCGGGACGCCGGAAATAATGGTGGTAGAGGAGCTCAAGATGTTCGGGTTGGGCATGGAATATATTGGCGATGATTCCCATTGTCTGGATATTGACGCAGCATTTAAGCTGTGCATGAGCTTCTTCGAGCATCACCCAGTATAGTCCGTATATTTCCAGTCCTTGTTCCCGTATCAAAATACTCATGGGTATATTGCTGGAAGAAGAAGTGGGATGATTGAAGTAACCGTTATGAATCGGTTTTCTCTTTTGTGATGCGTTGTTCGATTGTTTGGTATTTGCTGAATTAGATGTTGTCATAATAAAATATATTAGTTTCTGTTTTAAATTCTATTTTTCTGAAAATGCAGATACGAAGAATCCGGCCACTTCTTTGGAAAGCAGCAAATATCGTACTCATTCTTCATGATGGAATCGGAGTATTCTCTTCGTGTATGTAATTTGTAATATAGGGAATTTTCGGAGCAGGGGAGATTTAATTCCGAAGTTCTGAAAAAGCAATGCTGGAAAAACAGATAACTGCTTCTGTCAAAAAACAAGGAAGCAGCATTGACATGATTTTTTCTCTTACTTGCGGTTGCAAAGTAACTACTTTATTTCGTATATGTCCTACAACTTTCCTTATTTAATCTGTGAAATTAATTTTTTTTCACAGAAGAGCCGAATACAATCCCTGCCACTCGACACGTAAGCCATTTTCTACAATGCACGTCATAGTATGGGAGAAACCTGTTGGAGGGGTTTTCGTAGTAGGGGCGGCCGAAATAGTGTTCATATTCTGTCAGTGTCCCTGTAATGGAAAGGCAGGTTCCGTCTGTTCGTTGCAGGCAGAAATCGGCGTTGTCCCATCTCATCCGGTCTATCAGTTCTTCTACTTGGTATGCACGGCGCATAGATTCTCCCAGTGTCAACAGTGTGCCGTAATTCTCTTCCGCATCTTGGCGGATAATAGCTGCCCGACGGGAAACCGTCAGGCAACTGTCATTCTTCATCGTTTTTTTCATACAGATTTCTTTGTGCTGAAATGCTCACATTTCAGTTCTTGTTAGTGGTATAAATGTAGTGAATTTACTTGACTTTACAAAGGATAAAATTACTTATATAATGGATGATTAGTTAAATAAATGGAATAAAATATTTTGTATTTTTCATTGTTTGAATATAGGCTTTAAAGAGCTTATGGAGGAGTTTAAAGAAAGCTGTGGAGGGAATGGGAATAGGCTGCAAAGGGCAAAGGACGGCCCTCTTTCACCATTGAAACCTTTTGCGCAGCCTTTTTATCCAACTGTCACTACGTATAACGTTGTTATTCTCTCCAATCGCTTTTTTCAAATCCCGGATCCGTTCATTTTGTCTCTTCATTGCTGCCTGTATTTCGTTTATCAACGTCTTTATTTCCTTCTGCAGCTGAATTTCCTTTTCTTTCAATTGAATAATGTGGGCGTATTTCTCGCAGACCATTGTTTTGTCTATGCACAGTTGTTCCAGCGTATCAATATATTCTGCTGTAATGCCGGCTTTACTTCGGCGAAAGAGTTCCAGAATACATTCTTCGTCAACATTCGGAACATTGTCTATGTATAACATAGGGAATTGTCCCATTTCCACCCAAAGCAGGATCGCTTCTTTTTCGATGTGATACTTAATCACTGCTTTTTCTACACTAATCCATTTTGGCATATCGCTTTTGTTTTAATGTGTTATAAAAAAGGAGTAAATAACGTATTGTCCGGAGAGGTGCAACGAACACCCACGATTTTTATGATTTCGGTCGGCTGGGGAATTGGTTGGGGTATAAGGATTGTTGAAACCGACCGGATACAATAAAAGCGTGAGTGCTGTTGTACCATTATCTAAACTTAAGGCTTAGCAACACCCTTCACCAGATAATGATAAACAACAGACACCCACGCCAAACGTTTATATATAACAAATCTCTAATCGATATGTTGATATACGACTATCTACGTGGAGTATCTGTTGTATCATCTCTCGGTGTGAAAAAACTGCTAATTTTTAAGTTTGAGAGACAATACGTTATTTACTCCATTAAGGAATAAAAAAACGCTTTTGCCTGTTTCATCACGCTGATGGGCAGAAAGCGTGTGACAAAGATATATGTTTTTTTCGGAATAGGATGGAAAAGAGGAAATAAATGCAGGAAATATGGTATGAGAATAGAGAGTATGGTATAAAGATGGTAAATATGCTATACGGGTGGCAAATATAATGTGATGATAAAAAGGAGGGAGCCAAAAGTAAAACCATCTATTAGATTGATATTATTTAGGTACGGATTACACGGATTTCGCGGTTTTAGTCTAATGGAACCGTGAAACCCGTGTAATCCGTGCCTAAATGAAAGCCATAAAAGTCTTTTGACCTCGTATTGTCTTTCCGTGCAATTCTTTTTTTAGCTGCGATTTCTTTTGGGCTTTCCGGAGAAGATAGTCAGTTCAAGAATTGCAAAGATGATTTCCGTTGTGGTATATCCGGTAAATGTATATTCCAAATTTTCATTTTCGGAGAAGTATTTGAGATAAACGGTTGGAGTGCCATTGTGGAAGTCGAGAAAAAGGTAAGAAGTATAATCATAGATGCCAAGATCGGCAAACTCGTTCAGAATCGCTGTGTTGAAAATCGTGCATTGGCCTGTCTTTGATTCATTTCCGGACATTTCGAATCTGCGATGTTCTTTTGCGAGATCGTCTTTATTCACATGCCTGAATTGTTCTTGCAGTTCTTTACTGAAAGAAAGGCGTTGTCTGATGAAATTAAAAACTTCTTCCTTCGTCATTTGTTTTAAATCGGTTATTTCCATTTTTTATTAATTAGTCGGGTAAAGGTACTTTCTTTATTTGGTAATAAATCGGATTTAGTCATATTTCTTTTATTTATTTTTCGGCTTATAACCCTAAAAGAATCTGAATTTATGGAATTATTTAGGGTTATAACCCTAAAAACTTTCCGAAAATAGTATATCTTTGTGCTTATAACCCTAAAAACTTTTGAATATGATTAATCGTGAACAGTATATGGAACAAATTGTTCCTTTTATAGACAAGCCGTTTGTAAAAGTGATAACGGGTATTCGTCGCAGTGGAAAGTCGGTAGTGCTGCGTCTGATTCGTGACGAACTGTTGAGGAGAGGAGTTCGTGAAGAACGTATCATCTATCTGAATTTTGAAAGTTTTCAGTGGATAGATCTGAAAGAGGCGAAGGCTTTGTATGCTTATATTCGGGGACAGGCGGGAGATGCGGGTAAATATTATATTCTCTTGGATGAAATTCAGGAAGTGGACGGTTGGGAAAAAGTGGTCAACTCACTTCTGGTAGATTTGGATACGGATATTTATGTGACCGGCTCCAACTCACGTATGTTATCGTCCGAACTGGCAACTTATTTAACGGGACGGTATGTCGCTTTCCATGTCATGACCTTGTCTTTTAGAGAATATCTGACTTTCCATGACTTGCAGGCCAATGATCCGACACTCAACCGGAAGGAGGAATTTCAGAAATATCTCCGTATGGGAGGATTCCCGGCCATACATACTGCCGATTATGGATATGAGGCTATCTATAAAATTGTCTACGACATCTATTCTTCTGTCATTCTTCGTGACACGGTGCAGCGTCACAATATCCGGAATGTGGAATTGCTCGAACGGGTAGTGAAGTTTGTTTTTGATAATATAGGCAATAAGCTGAACGCTAAAAATATAGCTGATTACTTCAAAAGTCAGCAACGGAAGGTGGATATGAATACCATCTATAATTATCTGAATGCATTGGAAAGTGCTTTTATCATTCAACGTATTCCCCGATATGATATTAAAGGAAAGGAAATTCTGCAGACGAATGAGAAGTATTTTGTAAGTGACCTTTCTTTGATTTATTCCGTGATGGGCTATCGTGACCGATTGATTGCAGGTATGTTGGAGAATCTGGTCTGTTTGGAGTTGAAAAGAAGGGGTTATGAAGTGTATGTAGGCAAACAGGATGATAAAGAAGTGGATTTTGTAGCCATCCGTCGGGAAGAAAAGATTTATGTGCAAGTAACGTATCAGTTAGCTTCACAGGCCACTGTTGAGAGGGAGTTTGCTCCTTTGCTCGCCATTAACGACCATTATCCTAAATATGTAGTTAGCATGGACAGCTTGTGGCAGGATAATGTGGAGGGTGTCAGGCATCGTCATATAGCCGATTTCTTGTTGGATGATGCTTGACGTTAAGGAATATAGAAAACGAAAAAGAGGAAATTCTCTGCGAGAATCTCCTCTTTTTTCATCTTTCACGAAAGATCGAATTATTTCTTCTTACGGTCACCGTAACGGCTCATGAACTTGTCAACACGACCTGCAGTATCTACCAATGTAGATTTACCTGTATAGAACGGGTGAGAAGTGTTTGAGATTTCAATCTTCAGCAACGGATAAGTTTCACCTTCGAATTCGATGGTTTCTTTAGTTGCTACAGTTGATCTAGACAAAAACATGTCACCATTTGACATATCTTTAAATACTACCGGACGGTATGATTCTGGATGAAGGCCTTTTTTCATTTCAGTATCTGTTTTTTTAATTTATATTCTGTTACTATTTTGGTAAGAAATAGTGTAATGGTCATTTTCAGAGCGCAAAGATAATGCTTTTCTGTGAAATAGAAAAAGGTTTTCTAAAATTTCTGATTTCTAATTTATGATTTCTGATTTGCTATGCAGATTTTGATGATTAAATGAATGAAAAATGAGGTATAAATAAGGTATAAATAAGGAGATATAAATCCGAAGGCATCAATCAGAATTCAGAAATCATAAATCCCAAAGTTTGCAAGGTGGACATTACAATCTAATGTCACACTCGTATTCCTGCTAAATTTTGCTGTCTGATTTAAACCTTTTTCTACTATATTTTTCTTTCCGATGTTCGTTATTCGATGGATAATGCTTACTTTTGCGTAGAATTTTTATTCACTAACAATAAACTTTAAACAAAATGGTAAATTACAAAGATTTAGGATTGGTAAACACAAGAGAAATGTTTGCTAAGGCTATCAAAGGTGGATATGCTATCCCAGCATTCAACTTCAACAATATGGAACAAATGCAGGCTATCATCAAGGCTGCTGTTGAAACTAAATCTCCTGTGATTCTTCAGGTTTCTAAAGGTGCTCGTCAGTATGCTAACGCTACTTTGTTGCGTTACATGGCACAGGGTGCTGTAGAATATGCTAAAGAATTAGGCTGCGCACATCCGGAAATCGTTCTTCACCTTGACCACGGAGATACATTCGAAACTTGCAAATCTTGTATCGATTCTGGTTTCTCTTCAGTGATGATCGATGGTTCTCACCTTCCTTACGAAGAAAACGTAGCATTGACTAAGAAAGTTGTTGAATACGCTCACCAGTTCGACGTAACTGTAGAAGGTGAACTTGGCGTATTGGCTGGTGTAGAAGATGAAGTTTCTTCCGACCATCACACATATACTGACCCTGAAGAAGTAATCGACTTCGCTACTCGCACTGGTTGCGACTCTTTGGCTATCTCAATCGGTACTTCTCACGGTGCTTACAAGTTTACTCCGGAACAATGCCACATCGACCCGAAGACTGGCCGTATGGTTCCTCCTCCATTGGCTTTCGAAGTATTGGACGCTGTAATGGAAAAACTTCCGGGATTCCCTATCGTTCTTCACGGATCATCTTCAGTTCCGGAAGAAGAAGTGGAAACTATCAACAAATATGGTGGTGCACTGAAAGCTGCTATCGGCATTCCGGAAGAAGAATTGCGTAAAGCTGCTAAGTCTGCTGTTTGCAAAATCAACATCGACTCTGACTCTCGTCTGGCTATGACTGCTGCTGTACGTAAGGTATTCGCTGAAAAACCGGCTGAATTCGACCCACGTAAGTATCTTGGTCCGGCTCGTGACAATATGGAAAAACTGTACAAGCACAAAATTCTGAATGTGCTCGGTTCTGACAACAAATTGGCACAGTAATAATCTCCGGATTATTCCATAAATAAAAGAAAGGCTGCTACCGATAAACCGGTAGCAGCCTTTTAGTTGCTTTATAGTTCTTATCTATTTATCTTTCTTTGGGAGAGGAAGTTGTGGAGAGGAATTTTGAAAGAAGTCTTCTATTTTTTGTTTACTTTGAATATCTTTCAGCCAGTTGGCGGCGGCATTATAATAATTGGATTTTCCTAAAACAAGTTCGCTTCTCTCGTTCATTTCCGCTTCTTCTTTAGTGTCTTTAGGACGTGTTTTTAGGAATGCTTCCAAATAGCGTTCCGCATTTTTCTTATCTTTCAAGTCATAGAAGTATATATAGGCCATGTCATACAATAGTTTGTGGTTTTGTTTGTCATACTGTTGATAGCGTTTTTTGATGGATGCAATCTGTTCTTTGTACATTTGTGCCATCTTGTAACAGTCGGTCATCCCGATATAGAGCCGGGTCATACTGCTGTCTTTGGGAATGGATAGATCAATGGCTTTTTCCAAATAGTCTACGCCCTCTTTTTTCCAGGAAGTTTTGGAACAGGCACGGCCAAGGTAATAAAGGAGATTGATATTGTTGGGATCATATTTCCGGGCGACTTCCAAAAAATCATGAGCCTCATAATACTTCTCTGCTGCATAGTAACTAATGCCTAAATAATAACAAGTATGAAAAGAACTGTCCCCTTGACTGACAAGATATTCATAACGCCGGATGGCAGTGGGGTAGTCTTGTTTCAAGCAGTACGCTAAAGCGTTCTGCCGGTTGACGGAAATGTTGGTACTGTCAATTTGCCGGTATTTTTCTGTAGCTTCGATGGCTTCGTCGAAATAGGAACCGGATATATTTAGAGCGCCTAGTTTGCTGGCAGCCAGATAATCGTCGGGATATTTAGCCTGGATATTGTAATAGCAACCTGCAGCGGGAAGAAGTTCGCCCATTCCTTCAAAGCTTTGAGCTTGTAGATGCAGGACAATGGCAGAACTGTCTTTTTCTGTCATCAGACTACTTTCACCAAGCGCCTCGCTAAACTTCTGTTGGGAGAGAAGCAAACTGATATATTGAATACGTACATATTTGTTTTCCGGATTCAGATCGAGTGCATGTTCATAATATTTTAGTGCTTGATTGTATTTAGCTAGTGCTCGGCAACATTCGGCCGCTTCAATGAAAGCACGAGTATTTGTAGTATCATTACAGATAATTTCTTGATAGGTAGCAAGTGCCTCTGTAGTGAGTCCTAGTCCACGCAACGCTTTGCCTTTCTGTAATAGCAGGGGAGGGGTAGTCTTTTTTTGAGCTATAAGAGAAAGGGCCGTCTCATAATCGTAGTTTGCCATAGCTTCTTGAATAGGGTCTGTGTGTTGCGCTATTAGAGGAATGGTACAACAAAGAAAGAACAGAATGATAATCCGTTTCATAATATTTTATTTTAGTTGTTTGACTTATCTGCTGCAAGTTACTAAAAATATTATATTTACGAATTATTCGTAGATTATTTTGGATAGATTAACGGAATGATAAGAGAAGGTAACACAACAGTGCGCAATACAATACATGGGGCATGGTAGCTACAGTCTTTTTTACAGCAAGTCCTTATAATGAAAAATCACCTTTACTACTATAATGTAGCAAAGGTGATTTTTATAAATTCAAGGCTTTTAGGATAGTCTTATTTTTTATTTTAAGAACTGTTCAAACAGCCTCCTTATATCTTACATCAAGAATCCGAGCAGGATACCGGCAGCAACAGCTGAACCGATCACTCCGGCAACGTTCGGACCCATAGCGTGCATCAACAAATAGTTGGTCGAATCGTATTCCAAACCAATCACTTGTGAGATACGTGCAGAGTCGGGGACAGCAGAAACCCCTGCATTACCGATCAATGGATTGATCTTGTTGCCCTTCTTCAAGAAGATATTGAATATCTTAACGAAGATTACACCGGATGCAGTTGCAATGATGAATGACAATGCACCGAGGGCGAAAATCTTGATAGAATCGAGCGTCAGGAATTCGGAAGCTTGCGTAGAAGCACCTACTGTCAGACCCAACAGGATAGTGATAGTATCAATCAACGGACCGCTAGCTGTATTGGCAAGACGACGGGTTACACCACTTTCTTTCAACAGGTTACCGAAGAACAGCATACCCAACAAAGGTAGACCGGAAGGAACCAGGAAGCAGGTCAGCAACAAGCCGATAATCGGGAAAATAACCTTCTCCGTGTGAGAAACGGCACGCGGCGGTTTCATGCGGATGACACGTTCGTGCTTGGTGGTGAGCAGACGCATGATAGGCGGCTGTATCACCGGAACCAACGCCATATAGGAGTAGGCGGACACCGCAATGGCTCCCATCAGGTTAGGTGCTAGCTTGGAGGAAAGGAAGATGGCCGTCGGGCCGTCTGCTCCACCAATGATACCGATAGCGCCGGCTTGCATCGGGTCGAAGCCCATTTCCAATGCGATCATGTAAGCACCGAAGATACCGAATTGTGCAGCAGCACCGATCAACATCAATTTCGGATTAGAGATAAGTGCCGAGAAGTCCGTCATGGCGCCGATGCCCAAAAAGATGAGCGGCGGATACCAGCCGGAAGTTACTCCCTGATACAATATATTCAATACGGAACCTTCTTCATAAATACCGACTTTCAGTCCGGCATCCATATTAAAAGGTATATTACCGATCAGCATACCGAAGCCGATAGGAATCAGCAGCATCGGTTCGAACTCTTTGGCTACCGCCAAATAGATGAACCCCAAACCCACAAGAATCATAACGACATGCCCTACAGTAGCATTTGCAAAGCCCGTGTATGTCCAGAAGTCGGCGAGGTTATTTCCTAAAAAGTTTATAAAATCTCCCATATTATTCAATAATTACGAGGTCATTACCTTCAAGAACAGAGTCTCCCTTGTTGACGTTGATGGCAGTAATCTTACCGTCCTTATCCGCATTGATATTGTTTTCCATCTTCATGGCTTCCAATATGATAATGGTCTGTCCTTTCTTTACAGTATCGCCTACATTCACTTTGATGTCGAGGATCACACCCGGCAGCGGAGATTTCACTCCTGATTTTCCGGTAGACGGAGCAGTCGGTTTCACTACCTGAGTAGGAGCAGTAGGAGCATTAGGCATAGGACGTACTGTTACAGGTTTGGCAGCAGGCTTCGGCTGTTTCTCCATTTCCACTTTATAGTGTGTACCGTTCACTTCTACATGAGCGATATTATCTTCAATATCTCCGATGGTTACTTTATATGAGTTACCGTTGATTTTATATTTATATTCTTTCATCGTTTTAACTTTTTAAAAGGTGACTTACTTTCTGGGAGGAGTTTCACGCAAAGTGTAAATCTTCGAACTCCATGGTGAGTAACTGCGTTTTACGCGAGTGATGGTCAGTACCGTTTCTTCTACGTCGTGCACTTCATCCTGCATTTCGTGCAATGCCATAGAAATCGCAGCGTAAACTTCGCCCGGAGCCTGTGACAGTTCCTTAGCTTCATGCTTGTCAATGCCTTTAGATTTCATAGCATTGCGCTTGCTCAAATTTACAGCTACTTTTCCTACAATCTTGAAGGCAATAAAGAGAAGAATCAATCCGCAGAATACTACACTCATGGCAGAGATAGACATGCCGACACCGTCAGCATCATGCTCTTCGAATTTTTCCATCTTGGCATTGCTGTCAAGAGTTTTGTTGTTCGTACTCGGGGTCACGTATTTGTCACCACTTCCACCTTTTACCTCCCACTCCGCTGCTCCGTCGCTGACACGAGCGTATGACTGGTTGGGACCAAGAACACCTGCGGGCACTACAATCTGGTCGAGCAGCTTTCTACCGGAGTCAAACAGACCGATCCAGTTGGCCGTTTCCGGATTCAGCTTGAAGCTGGTGTGGAAAGTACCGCGGTTAGGTTCGCCATCTGCCCAGAATAGTGCATGTTGACGTGGCTTCACTAATGTAAGTATATCACCTTTCGGGATAAAGTAAGTAACTGTATCGCCCGGTTGGCTGCTTACTTTCAACAAGCAAGCTGCCAGGTCGGCGCTACCGAATGATTTATTGAATATTTCAATCCATGCGCTGTGCAATCCGTAGTCATCTTGAAAATTATTCTGATTGTCTATCAGGATTTCGTTCAGTACCAGCTTGTTGTTCGACTTTTGCTCTCCACAAGAAGTCAGCCCAATCAGCAACAGCAAAGAAAGGAATATTCCGATTTTGGTTTTGTTCATAATCGTTCTTGTTTTAATGTGAAAAGTAGGATTACAACGGAATATTACCATGCTTCTTAGCCGGATTACTCAATTTCTTAGTCTGCAACTGCTGCAAAGCACGGATTACGCGGAAACGTGTGTTGCGTGGTTCAATCACATCGTCGATGTAGCCGTATTTGGCTGCATTGTAAGGATTGGCAAACAGTTTCGTGTATTCTGCTTCTTTTTCAGCAAGGAATTGAGCGGGATTTTCCTGATCTTTGGCTTCGCGTGCGTACAATACTTCTACTGCTCCTGCTCCACCCATTACTGCGATTTCAGCAGTCGGCCATGCGTAGTTCATGTCACCGCGAAGTTGCTTACAGCTCATTACGATGTGAGAACCACCGTAGGATTTACGCAATGTAATCGTAACCTTAGGTACAGTAGCTTCACCGTAAGCATACAATAGCTTAGCACCATGAAGGATAACGCCGTTGTATTCCTGACCTGTTCCCGGAAGGAATCCCGGTACGTCTACTAACGATACGATAGGAATGTTGAATGCATCGCAAAAACGAACGAAACGTGCACCCTTGCGAGATGCGTTGCTGTCGAGCACACCAGCCAGATACTTAGGCTGATTGGCAACAATACCTACCGATTGTCCGTTGAAACGGGCGAAACCAATGATGATATTCTTTGCATAATCTTTCTGGATTTCAAGGAACTCACCGTTGTCCACAATAGCGCCGATAACTTCGTACATATCATACGGTTTAGTAGGGCTGTCGGGGATAATATCATTCAAAGAATCTTCCAAACGGTCGATTGGGTCTGTACAATCTACATAAGGAGCTTCTTCAAGGTTGTTTTGAGGAATATAACTCAACAGTTTACGAATCAGTTCGAAACCTTCTTCTTCTGTTTTAGCGGTGAAATGAGTCACACCTGATTTAGTGGAGTGAACGCTTGCGCCACCGAGGTTTTCCTGGCTAACGTCTTCACCTGTTACGGTCTTCACAACTTTTGGTCCGGTAAGGAACATATAAGAAGTACCTTCCATCATTAGCGTGAAGTCGGTCAAAGCCGGAGAATAAACAGCACCGCCAGCACAAGGACCGAAGATTCCGGAAATCTGTGGGATAACACCCGAAGCAAGGATATTGCGTTGGAAGATTTCTGCATAACCGGCCAAAGCGTTGATACCTTCCTGAATACGTGCACCACCCGAGTCGTTGATACCGATACAGGGAGCGCCCATCTTCATGGCTTGATCCATGATTTTACAAATTTTCAATGACATCGTTTCTGACAGTGAACCGGCAGAAACAGTGAAGTCCTGTGCGAACACATATACCAGACGTCCTTCGATCGTACCGCAGCCGGTTACTACACCGTCTCCCGGGTAATGTTTTTTCTCCATGCCGAAGTTCGTGCATCTGTGCTCAACGAACATGTCCATTTCTTCGAAGCTACCCTCGTCAAGCAGCATAGCCAGACGCTCGCGTGCTGTGTATTTCCCTTTTTCGTGTTGCTTCGCAATTGCTTTTTCACCGCCTCCGATACGTGCTACGGCACGGCGTTCAATAAGCTCTTTAATTTTTTCAAGTTGATTACTCATGAGTTCTTGTTGGTTTTAGAGTTTATGATTAATGTTCGCAGAGTTCTGTTAACACACCCAAAGTTGATTTCGGGTGAAGGAAAGCGATATTCAAACCTTCAGCACCTTTGCGGGGAGCTTTGTCGATAAGGCGGATTTCTTTGCCTTCTGCCTCTGCCAGCGCATTGGCTACGCCATCTTCTACAGCAAATGCGACGTGGTGAACGCCTGCACCTTTGTTTTCAATGAATTTGGCAATAGTACTCTCCGGGCAAGTAGGCTCCAACAGTTCAATTTTTGTTTCGCCCACTTTTAAAAAAGCAGTTCTTACTTTCTGATCTTCCACTGTTTCAATGTTGTAACACTTCAGACCTAATACATTTTCGTAGTAAGGAAGGGCTTCTTCGATGCTTTTTACAGCAATGCCCAGATGTTCAATGTGTGAAATCTTCATAACTATACTTTTTTTATTTGGTTTTAAATCTGTGCTTATAAGGCATAAAACAGCACAAAGAAAGACATTTCTTATCTAATAAAGAAATATTTCTGCATTTAATTATTGGATTATTAAACAGAAAAAATGGTGGGAAAGGAGCATAAAACATTGTTTTGTAATCTTGAGATTACATTTAGACATAAAACTTGACTAAGAGTTTATTCAGCCAACTCCAATTGACGCGGAACCAACGGCGGGTACTGCTTTGTTTTCCTCCGAAGCGAAGAACGAAATCACGATAACCGTGTTTACGGAACGGAAGTCCTACATCCATAAATTCCATGTGGCGGAATCCCCGTTGGTGTGCGTCTTCCAATGCTTTCCAAACGGCTAGCACACCCGGATATTGAAGTGCGTATGTCTTTCTCATTCCTCCCGAAAACCAAAGGTATGCGTCGTCTCCCGAATAGATACAGACAGAACCGCCAATGATTTTCTCTTTGTATTTCACAACGAATATTTTTGCCTGTTGTCCTTTGATTAACATATTGTTCATGTGGCGGAAAAAATCGTTGGCCGGGAAATATCTGCGTATGCGGGAGGAATAAATCTTGTGCAGCATCCGTGAGAAATCGTGTATCTCTTCCACGGTATGTGCTTCCTCTACTCTGGCGCCATTCTTGAGTCCTTTTTTTATCTGACGCATACGCGACGGACTGAACCGGTCTTCTGTCTTTTCCATACTGTGCAGCGAATTGCGTACCCGCAACCAGTTGACTGGGAAATAATCGTTGGCACGGAAAACCCGATAACCGAACATCGAATTGTTCAGGTTCCGGAATTCGATCAGGACACAGCTGCGCGATGCTTCTTGTGTGAGATGTTCGAGCATATCGCCGAAGACTTCTTCTGCCTTTTCTTTGTTGGTCGAAAGAGACTCGTCCAGAAATTCGCCTTCACTATATACTACACAATGTTTCACTAAAGAAGAAGGGAGCCACTTCTTTGCTTTGCGGATGGCAGCAAGCAGGCGTGCCACCGGTCTGCCGTCTTCTGTTGCCACTATTAATAAAGGAGTATACCCAGGAGTTGCTTCATAAATCAGAAATAACTCTTTGGAATGGAAGGTGTTTTTTCCCGGCAATTCAGGAATATCCTTCCCATGATAATATGTTGTTAGTTTCAGTGGCATCTAGGTACAAATTTACACTTTTTATTCTTTATTCAACAACAAAATAAAGAATTTGTTGGAGCTGCTTGAAGTAAAGTATAATATATAGTTGCGTATTTAATGGAGAAAATGTATTTTATAGGAGAAATATGGTATGAAAAGTGAGTACGTATTAAAATTAGCTTCGTCTTTAATTAAGATTATAATCGAATAGTTTTTGCAAAACAACGAGAATTAATATTAACTTTAAATTAGAACGAATGAGATGTAATGCATTTGTTGAAGCATGGAAGAATCATCATAGACGCGCTTCCATGATTTTAGGGCTGTCTTTATTGTCTGCCCCTCTGTCATATTCTGTGTATGCAGAAGATGGAGTTTCTAATACTATGGTGCAAGTTGTCACACAAACGAAAACTGTGAAAGGAACTATCATTGATGAAAGCGGGGAGCCGTTGATTGGGGTTTCTATCGTTGTGAAAGGAACAAGTACAGGTACGATTACCGATTTTAACGGTAACTTCTCTATCAATCTTCCGGCGGGAAGAAAAGAACTGGTCATTTCTTATATCGGTTACAAAGAACAAACGGTGACTGTGACGGGTAACGGACCGGTCAATGTGAAAATGATTTCGGATACGCAGGCATTGGATGAAGTGGTGGTCATTGGCTACGGTGCAGTGAAGAAACGTGATTTAACAGGGGCGGTTGCTTCAGTGAAATCGGAAGACATTACGATGAATCCGGGCACAAACCCGATGGAAGCGTTGCAGGGTAAAGTAGCGGGATTGGATATTACGAGAGAATCGGGTCAAGCGGGTTCAGGAGTGAAAATGCAATTGCGCGGTAACCGTTCATTGACAGCAAGTGGTAATCCTATGTTTATTATTGACGGGATGCCGGGTGACTATGCGACACTGAATCCGAATGATATTGAATCTATTGAAGTGTTGAAAGATGCTTCTTCTACGGCTGTCTATGGTTCTTCCGGTGCCAATGGTGTTGTAATCATTACTACCAAAGGTGGAAAAGAAGGAAAATTGACTGCCAATTTTAATGCCTTTTTTGGTATAAACAGCTGGTCTACAATGCCGGAAGTCCGCCAAGGAGAAACCTACATGGAGGGTTTGCGTACAGCCCATAAAAATGCGGGTACTTATGTGGATGATGCCAATATGTTTACTAACCCTGCTTATTATGAAGCTTATCAAAACGGCAAATACATTGACTGGGTAGATGAATTGTTGCACACGGGGACTGTTCAGAATTATAGTTTGTCGGTTTCAGGAGGTACAAAAAATACAAAGGCCTATATGTCTATGAATTTCTCCGATGAAAACGGACAATACAATGATGATAATTATAAATTGTATTCAACAAATATTCGCATCGATCACACAATCAATAAATGGTTTACTACAGGAATTAGCATTCAGGCATCTTATGTGCATCAGAATAAGCCTTTTGCAAAGATTCAAGATGGTATGACGGCTATTCCTTATGGTGAAATCTATGACGAGAATGGCAATGTTAATCCTTATCCAATTGAAGGAGATGCCGGCTATTTGAATCTTTTGATGAATAATAAAAGTAATTGGAGAAACCAATCCCAGAATACAAAACTGTATGTGAATCCTTATATTAAAATAACTCCGATTAAAGGATTGACATGGGAGTCACGCGTGAATGGGACGTTGACTTATTCCCGTTCGAATAGTTTCCAGGGAGATGGCTCGTACAACTTTTATAAAGCGGGAGGAAATGTAGAGACAGATACAAATGCCAAGATTACTCAAAACAGATCATATAATTATAAGTGGGAAAATATCGTAACTTACAACTTTAATATTGCTAAGATACATGAATTTACGCTTACTGGTGTGTCTACCTGGAATCATAACCAGACGGATAACACGGAAATGACAGGAACAGGTATTGCTAACAATAAATATTTGTGGGAAGGATTGGAAAAAGCTGCCGTTCAGAAAAATTCATCCAGTTATACCATGTCTAAAGGAGTCGGATTAGTAGGACGTATCAACTACTCTTTATTGGGTAGGTATTTGCTTTCTGCTTCTATTCGTCGGGATGGTTCTTCACGTTTGGCTAAAGATCATAAATGGTCTAATTTCCCGGCTGTTTCATTGGGATGGCGTATTTCTGACGAGAAGTTTATGGAAAGTACAAGAAACTGGTTGGATAATTTAAAAATTCGTGTGGGTTACGGTATTTCTGGTACGGCCAGTATTGATCCTTATTCTTCCTCTTCTTCTCTGGAGTCCGGATGGTTGACATTAGGTGGTGAAAAAACGCAGATTTATAATCTCACTAAAATAATAGCTAATCCGGAACTGACATGGGAACGTTCAAAGAACACCAATATCGGTATTGATGCTTCTTTCCTGAATAATCGTATCAATGTAACATTGGATATGTATAAGACTAAGACGGAAGGTGTGATATGGAAAAAATCATTACCTGTAGTGAACGGTTCCTATAGTTCTAAAGAGCAATATCTGACCAATATAAACTTGTGTGAAACTAAAAATAAAGGTCTTGAGCTTGCTTTGAATACCCGCAACATTGAAACTAAAAATTTTCAATGGACATCGGCTCTGACTTTTGCATATAATAAGGAAGAGATTACGAAACTGACCGGAACTGCTAATGATAAAGTAATCAATGGCGATTATACGTATGCGGTAGGTAGTGCAATCAACTCTTTTTATCACTACAAATTGGATGGTATCTGGCAGAAAGGTGAAGAAGCTGATGCTGCTGTGTTTGGACTGAAGCCGGGATCTATAAAGATTAATGTGCCTGATATGGTGCGGCATACGGATACGGACGGTAGTGTCTACTATACGAAGGTGAATGCTGACGGACAGGAAATCCGTTATGATGCTTCTAATACATATTCTGTGTCTGCTGATGATTATCAAGTATTGGGACATAACTCTCCGGATTGGACAATGGGTTTCCAGAATACTTTGACATATAAAGATTTTGATTTAAGTATTTATATGTATATGCGTTGGGGACAGATGATTAAATATTCTGTATTGACGGATTATGACCCGACAGGGTTGAACAACTATCCTACTTATTTCAATGTATGGTCTGAAACAAATCCTTCGAACGATTTTCCAGCCATGGATGCTTCTATCAAGGATAAGTTGAGCTATTATCCAGGCTTTGCAGCGTTGTCGTATGTAGATGGATCATTCTTTAAAATAAAGAATATAACATTGGGATATACTATGCCTGATAAATTGGCTAAAAAATTGGGATTGGGCAAGCTCCGTGTGTATGGAACGATTACTAATCCATTCGTTATTGCAAAAAGTCATTTGTTGAAGGATTATGATCCGGAAATGAATGGTGGTTTGAACTATCCATTGACAAAACAGTTAGTCTTTGGTCTTAATCTTTCATTTTAATTCTCTAAACTGATAAATAATGAAGAAATTAGTATATAATGTGGCCTTAGCATTGTGTGCGATGGTTACTATCAATTCATGTTCATTGGATGAATATAATCCAATGGAAGTTACCGGCGAAGAAACGTTGGCTACGTTTGACGGGTGGTACGGAATGCAAACCCAGTGTTATAACCCTATTTATAGTCAACTGTATACTGTGACAGACTTTTTATCTGTTGCAGAGGTTGGTACGGATACGTGGTTGACGGCAAATAATAATGATAACTCGAAAGAACTCTTTTATTATGAATCTCTGACGCCGAGTAAAGATAAGGCATGGGATAAATTATTTATGCAGGCGTATACTGCTTTGGGGATATGTAATACCGTTATAAACCGTGCGAAAAGTGTAGAAGGAAATGCGGATGATATTCGTGTGTTAACAGCCGAAGCACGTTGTTTGCGTGGTTTTTATCATTTGATATTGACTACATATTTTGGTCCGATCACTCTTTGTATGAATGAAGCGGGAAATAATATTGTGTTGGAACCTAAACGTAATACGTTATCTGAAATTTATTCATACATCATTGATGATTTGAAATATGCTGCAGATAATCTGAATACAACTCCTTACGGTAATAATCGTGCCCGTGTTTCAAAAAAATCGGCTATGGGACTTTTGGCTCGTGCCTACATACAAGGAGCCGGCCAGGGGTTGAGTGAGAATGGTGTTTCTTACTGGCAAAGAGCGGCAGATGTTGCAGAAAGCTTTATTGCGGATACAGAAGCTGGCGGAGGTACTTATGGAGGTTATCTTTATAAAGATATATCGGATATGTGGGCTGATGGCAATAACCGTACTAATAAAGAAGCGCTTTTTGTTGCAGCAGGTTGTGATGCCGGTGATGATGACGCATGGGATTATTCGAATGCGGGATATAATAAATTGTTTACGTATACTTACTGGAATCAGACGAACCTGTCGGATATTAGTAAGATTAGATCTGACAAACAGAACTATTTTTATGGACGTACCAACAATGGCAACTGCGCACCATCTAAATATTTGCTGGACTGCTTTGAACCAACTTGGGATAAACGTTGGGAGAATTCATTCCAGACTGCTTTCGGGGCATTTTCTATGGAAAAAGTGGCATGGATTCCGTATACTAAGAATATAGTGACTTTGACTAGCGATTTATGTCAGAAGTATGGTATTGATGCTTCTCATGTAGGTGAAAAAATTTATCCGTATGTTGATTGTGATGGCAAAACGATGTCTCATGGAGGAAATCAGTATACAGCGTCTGTGTGGCCCAAAGGGGTAACTACAGGAGATATATCAACATTGACGACTCCTAAAAAAGTATATGTAATAGATTATCCATTGCCTGCGGATGATAATCGTTTCTTCCTCTATTTATCCAAAGAACCTTTGTCGGCGGAAGACAAGAAAGACCGTGTTTATGCATGTGTGAATATAGATGATTTGTTTGATGCAAATGGCAATTACGTGAAAACACAGAATGATATGCCTGGCAGTTATGATCGTACTTCAAAAGTATATGCAACATACCCATGTTTGAATAAGTTTATCTGGAGTTATGAAGGAGTATATTATGGAAGTAACTTGCAAATCCGTAATGGTGATATTTTTGTGATGCGTATGGCAGAAGTTTATTTGATTGCTGCCGAGGCTGAACAACATTTGGGTAATGGAACAAAAGCTGCAGGATATTTGAACACGCTTCGTGCCCGTGCGGCTCGTTCCGGAGTTTTGGAGTCGTCTTATAAGCTGACTACTGTCACCGAAGAAGATATCTACGATGAATATGCACGTGAACTTTGTGGAGAACATTCACGTTGGGCATTGTTGCAGCGTCATCAAGCATTCTCAACTCGTTTGGCGAAATATAACAAACGTGCTGCTTCCAGTTTTAAATCTTATAATATATGGCGTCCTATATCACAAACATTCCTTCAACAGATTGATAATGCTGAAGAATATGGAGACAATGGATATGGTACAACAGCTAAGTCTGGTCTGGACGGATTTTTACAATAACAATATAGATTAAATTTTAAATTAAGAGGGGATATGTCGTGATGATATGTCCCTTTTTTCTATATCTTTGTGTAATCGAACAGAACTTTTAAAAAGCGGAACTATGTTAGAAGAAATTTTAGCTTACAACAAGCAATTTGTTGAGAACAAGGGATACGAATCGTATATTACCAATAAATATCCCGATAAGAAAATAGCTATTCTTTCCTGTATGGATACCCGACTGACTGCTTTGCTGCCAGCAGCATTAGGAATTAAGAATGGCGATGTGAAAATGATAAAAAATGCAGGTGGCGTTATTTCCCATCCTTTCGGTAGCGTGATACGTAGTTTGCTTGTTGCTATTTTTGAGTTGGGGGTAGAGGAAATAATGGTGATTGCTCATTCTGATTGTGGAGCTTGCCATATGCATAGTGAAGAAATGCTCGAAAAAATGAAAGCACGCGGAATCAATCCGGATTATATTGACATGATGCGTTTCTGCGGAGTTGACTTTCATTCGTGGCTGGATGGTTTCGAAGATACGGAAAAGTCGGTGAGAGGAACAGTCGATTTTATTGTACGCCATCCTTTGATCCCTTCAGATGTGACAGTCTACGGATTTATTATTGATTCTACGACCGGGGAATTAACGCGGATTGTATAGATAATTAGATAGATAGGTAAATAGATAAACTGCTTTTTTAATCCCCTAAATATAGTGACGCTATCCTATCATGATAGTGACGCCATTCTTATTGTATAGTGTCGCTATGTCTGGAGGATAGTGACGCTATTTTGAAGACAAAAAAATAAGGCAGCTTTTTGTCGGCTGCCTTTATCTTTCTGCGGTTATATACTTTCTTTGACTGGTGCACTCGTTTGTGACAAATAGGGTGCCCGTACATCTCTATTTCTGCCTCACGGCTAGCTTTACGATTCGCTTTAATGTAATCGTCTTGTGTAATTCGCTTTTTCATAATGAAATTATTTCTCTGTGCAAAGATACAATATATTCTTCATTTAGTATAAACTTTTATTTCCTATTACGCTCGGTTTGCATTATCTTTGCATACATTAATCAAATGAAACCGGAAATAATATGGAAAATTTCAGTGAATTAATAAAGAACCGTCGTAGTATGCGGAAGTTCACCGATGAAGAATTGACACAAGATCAGGTAGTTGCGTTGATGAAAGCAGCTTTGATGTCCCCTTCTTCCAAACGTAGTAATAGTTGGCAGTTTGTAGTGGTTGATGATAAAGAGGTATTGAAAGAATTGTCTCATTGCAAGGAACAGGCTTCTTCGTTCATTGCCGATGCAGCTTTGGCGATTGTTGTAATGGCCGATCCGTTGGCCAGCGATGTTTGGATTGAAGACGCTTCCATTGCTTCCATCATGATACAGTTGCAGGCTGAAGATCTTGGCTTGGGAAGTTGTTGGGTGCAGGTTCGCGAACGTTTCACTGCCACCGGAATGCCTTCCGATGAATTTGTCCATGGAATTTTGGATATTCCCTTGCAACTTCAGATTCTTTCTGTCATTGCTATCGGACATAAAGGGATGGAACGTAAACCTTTCAATGAAGAACATCTTCAATGGGAGAAAATTCATATTAACAAGTTCGGAGGAAAATAAGTATGGGAGCTGCTAAAGCGAATAATAGTAAAGATACCTATCTGGCTACTGCTGTTACCTTTATCGTTATCGGAGCACTTTATCTGATTGATAAACTGATTCATTTCTCTTCCATTGGACTGCCTTGGGTGATGAATAAGGACAATATGCTATTGTACGCCTCGATCTGTTTCCTTATTTTCAAACGCGATAAATCAATTGGTTTTGTGTTGCTTGGGCTTTGGCTAGTGATGAATATCGGTTTGGTCATGTCCTTATTGGGTTCGTTATCCGGATATCTGTTGCCATTGACACTGCTCATCATCGGAATCGTTTTATTCTGGTTTGCAAAACGATAAGAGAATAATGAAAAGAAGTATAGAAGATACACCGATCGTGTTTATCGGTGCAGGTAACTTGGCTACTAATCTGGCGAAAGCTCTTTATCGTAAAGGTTTCCGCATTGTACAGGTATATAGCCGGACTATGGAATCTGCCCGTACCTTAGCCGAGAAAGTAGAAGCTGAATATACAACAGATTTACAGGCAGTCTCCAAAGATGCAAAATTGTATATCGTATCGTTGAAAGATGATGCTTTAGTAGATTTGTTACCGCAGATAACAGAAGGAAAGCAAGCGTCTTTGTTGGTGCATACGGCAGGAAGCATTCCGATGAGCGTTTGGGAAGGGCATGCAGAACGTTACGGAGTATTTTATCCGATGCAGACATTCAGCAAACAACGTGAAGTTAAATTTCAGGAAGTGCCTTTCTTTGTTGAAGCGAAAAGGCCGGAAGACGTGGAATTGTTGAAGGCTGTTGCCGCCACACTTTCGGAAAAGGTCTACGAGGCTTCTTCCGAGCAACGTAAGAGCCTTCATTTGGCTGCTGTTTTTATCTGTAACTTCACCAATCACATGTATGCATTAGCAGCTGATTTGCTTGAAAAATACAACTTGCCTTTCGATGTCATGCTTCCGCTGATAGATGAAACAGCACGTAAAGTCCACGAATTGGCGCCACGTGATGCACAGACCGGACCCGCTGTTCGTTACGATGAGAATGTGATGAGTAATCATCTTGCCATGTTGGTAGATTCTCCGGCATTGCAGGAAATATATAAACTAATGAGCAAAAGTATCCATGAGCACCATCAATTATGATTTATCCCGTATCAAGGCTTTAGCTTTTGATGTAGACGGAGTATTGAGTTCGACAACCGTACCTTTGCATCCTTCCGGAGAACCGATGCGCACGGTGAATATCAAAGATGGGTACGCCATCCAGTTGGCTGTGAAAAAAGGACTTCACATAGCTATCATCACCGGTGGCCGGACAGAAGCGGTACGTATCCGTTTTGAGGGACTGGGAGTGAAGGATTTATACATGGGTTCTGCTGTGAAGATACATGATTATCGTGCTTTTCGTGATAAGTACGGATTGACCGATGATGAAATTCTATATATGGGTGATGACGTGCCGGATATTGAAGTGATGTGTGAGTGCGGACTGCCATGCTGCCCGAAAGATGCCGTGCCGGAAGTGAAATCCGTTGCAAAGTATATTTCTTATGCAGACGGTGGTCGTGGATGCGGACGTGATGTAGTGGAGCAGGTGCTGAAAGCTCACGGTCTATGGATGGCGGAAGACGCCTTCGGTTGGTAACTTAATTATAAATAATCGTTGTTTAATAACGAATAAAACCATGCTTGATAACTTAAATAAATATCAGATTATATTAGCTTCCAATTCTCCCCGTCGGAAAGAACTGATGTCGGGACTAGGAGTAGACTATGTAGTCAGAACATTGCCGGATGTAGACGAGTCATACCCGGATACATTGGTGGGTGCTGAAATACCTGAATATATTGCCCGTGAAAAGGCGGATGCCTACCGTACCATGATGAAGCCGGGAGAATTATTGATTACGGCAGATACCATAGTCTGGTTAGATGGGAAAGTACTTGGGAAACCGGAGGGTAGGGAAGGAGCCATTGAAATGCTTCGCGCTCTCTCGGGAAAATCTCATCAGGTTTTCACAGGGGTTTGCCTGACTACTACCGAGTGGCAAAAAAGCTTTACCGCTTCCTCCGAAGTATTGTTTGATGTCTTGTCAGAAGATGAAATCCTGTATTACGTAGATCGTTATCAGCCAATGGATAAGGCAGGAGCTTATGGCGTTCAGGAGTGGATCGGGTATATCGGGGTTAAATCAATTTCCGGTAGTTTCTATAATATTATGGGGCTTCCCATACAGAAACTGTACGGAGAGTTGAAAAAGCTGTAGTAAGTATCTTGAATATATCTGAATATATCAGTGTAATAAACTTATTGATTACATGAAATACATAAGATATACTTAGTCCAATAATGCAAAAAGGCTACCTCAAAATAGAAAATGAGGCAGCCTTTTTCTGTATTTTTAAGCAGGAACATTTACTGAATATCCCAAACTGAAAGATGTGGAAGACTATAATAAATCCAACATCAGAGGAATATCTTCTTCCCGAATTCCTTGTGTGAGAAGAGCTTCTTCATCTTTATGGAACATTTCCAGGAATCGTTCCCGGTTTCCACTAGCCGTAATGGCTTTTCCATAGAAAACGGAAGCTTTCTGAATATCTCCCATCACCCAGGCGACATGTCCTGCATTCATATAGTCAATAGCCAGAGGCTTTTGTTCTATTATTTTTTCATAATACTTCATCGCCTGTTCATGTTTCTGGCTGATAAATGAACACCATCCGATACCACGCCATGCCTTAATACAGTTGTTCTCGATGAAATCCAGTTTGAAGAAATAATTCAGTGCTTCTTCATATTGCCCCAATTCGGCCAGACAGCTACCGATATGGAAAGTCACATTGGTATCTTCTGGAGCAGCTTCTTCTACCTTCTTATAATAGGTGATTGCTACCTGGTAATTTCTGTTCAACCGATAACAAATAGCCAGATGGCGATTGTTCCAGATATTATCCGGTTTCAACGTGTCTGCTTTCAGGTAAGCCTGGATAGCTTCTGCATATTTCTTTCTTTTCTGCAATGCATAGCCAAACTTCTGGTAATATTCAGCACTCTCTCCTTCGAATCCGCCAATCGTTTCCAACTCTTCATAAATTTCGATAGCCTCGTCCCAACGTTCCTTTGACAGGTAGAAATCGGCAATGGGGAATAATACATCTTCCCAGTGCAATATATTGTCGAGTGCAGGGACATGATGAAGATCGAGCTTCTCTTTAAAAATATCTCTGAATTCACTCTTGCGCACACTAAGTTTGAAGAAACGATACAAATCGTGCAGGTACTGGTTGCTGACCGTTCCCGGACGTTCATTGAATTTCTTCATCGTCTCAACATTCGATTTCTCCGCCAATTCTGCAACCTGTTGTTCATTCAGTTGGCTCAACATCATATCCTGTTGTGACTGTGGCAATTGATGGATCGTGAAAAAGAGAGAGTACTTATCACTGTTACTGAAGAATCCCGATTGAAGAATTAAATCCAGTAGACTGCCTCCCTGATTTCCTGCCTGCTTCATTGCCTTGAGCACATTAGACTGTTGCTTGCTGAATGGATAAAACCAGTTATGCACCTCGCGGAAGAACGGATAGTTTTTCAAAGCCGCAAAAGTACTCATATATACATCTGCACCCTCCAACTGCAATTCGTTCATTTCACGCAATTTATCCCCCAGTCCGGATTTCTCGAATGCATCTTCCCAATCCGGATTCATGTCGTTGTTCTCTTCATCGCTTTCTTCAAAGCCGAACCGCATATTTTTCATGGAGGAAACATTCTTCAGCATTTCGGGAATAATCTCCTCCCTCATCTTTTTGTCAATCTTTTCCGTTTCCTGACATAATAGCATTTGGCGGTAAATGCGAGCGACATCTTCTCTGAATGAAGGAATTTCTTCCATGAGATCCACCCTTTTTATCAGTTCCGGATAGAAAGTAAGTCGGCTTCTGTAAATGTGGAAAATAATCATCGCACCAACCAATGCCCGTTGGCTGACGTTGACGTTGGGATGCTCGTAAGCATCAAGCAACCACATTATTTTTCGTAAGTCGAAACATTCCATCAAGCTCAATGTGAGGGCACTGACAAATAAGCATAAGTCGTCTCCCGGAAGTAATTCCGAGGCAAGCATGGCTTTTGCATCTTCCTCGTCTTCGGGAGTCCAGGCACTGTTTGTCCATGTTCTGATAAACATAAACTTGAGCGTGTCCTCATGCCGCTTTAATACTTCATCCATCTTTTCGTCAGACAGTAATCCACTGACTGCCAAGTCGTCATTAAAAGACTCCAGTATGTGTAATATGGTTTTAAGACCATAGTTTGACAAATCTGGCGATTTGGGAGTACGTCGTACTTCATGATAGTATCTTGATGAAGCGTTATCCAATATGAGCAAACGTGATTGGTCGGCAATTCCCCACGTGTCTGATACCATTTTCTGATACAGATTCCATCGTTCAGGGTCATTTGCTCCCTGTTTCATGTATTCCAGCATATATTTGTAGGAAGTCTGCAATTGTTCCAGGCGAGTGCGTAGATCCCAGTCAGGACACTGCCACAGCAGAGATTCCAACTGCATCAGAGCTTCCTTGAGCCTTTTCTCTTCAAGTAAGGTACGTATATATGCGTATTGTTCATTAATCGTTTTTTCGTTCATCATTATTTAATTATTTATTTCTTCCAATCCAGGTCAAACGTTTCCAGAGACCCTCAAAAGGACCATGTTTATGGTGTCGGAGCCACCACGAACAGAATACCATTTGTAATAGAACAAAAAGGATGCCAAAAAGGAAGCTATATGTGATTCCTAAATATCGTCCCAATTCGAATCCCCAATGATAGAACAAAAGAGAACCGAAAATGGATTGCCCGAGATAATTCGTTAAACTCATTTTACCATAAGATGTGAAACGCATAAAGAAACTGCGGTCTTTCACACGGTAGAAAGTCAACAGTAATCCTGTCACCAGTAATACCATGAAACTAAGGCTGCTGAATGAACTTAATATCAACTGTAGAGGAACAAGGACGGCACTCCGTTCGATGAATTCCGGCAACATATTGTTCAATCCGTAGATGGGGAAGAAGCAGAGAAGCGAAATGGCTAATGCTTTTAACCACAAGCGTTCGTTCTGTTCGCTATACAGGAAATATTTGCGGCGGCCAACCAGCATTCCGAATAGGAATAATCCCGGTGTTTGTAAGATACGTCCATGTTCCAAAGCCCAGGTCATGTTAGCCATTTGTCCTTCCCACATATTCATGCGGACTGTTTCAAGGAAGTTGCCATGTTTTTGTACGTCGAAAGCGATGCTGAAATAATAACCTGCCAAACTTTTACCTGCCACATAGTCAGGATTGCACAAGGCATAGATCAGTTTTGCCCAGTCGATAGGTTGAAGGATTAATAAAGTAGCAAAGATGGCAACTGTACGGTCACTCATCCGGCAGAATATCGGCAGGATAATTCCTAAAATCGCATACATGGTTAATATTTCGCCGGTAAAGAAAGCGGCATTGAATTGTCCTATAATGAATAGGATGAATAATCTCCATAAAAAACGCAGGCGGAAATCTTTCCCTCTCCGTTGTTGGTTATTGTCCTGAATATAGAAACTGAAACCGAAGAGCAAAGCAAATACAGCGTATGCTTTATTACTGAATGTGAAGAATAATCCTCTCCAGATAGCCTGATCGGTAAATTTCATCCATTCAAAAGGGACTTCTTCCGGGAAAGAATAGAAATTAAAGTGTTCGATGCTGTGCAAGAGGATGATCCCCATTACTGCCAATCCTCTTAATACGTCGGCCACGTCTATTCGGGCGTTGGTTTCGGCGATTTTGTGTTCCATGATTTTTGTTCTGTTATTAATAAGGTTTATATTTTATAATTATTTGATTCGGCTGCTTCAACTCTACTGCTTTAATCCTATTGTTAAGGTACTACTTACTATAGCCTTGATACTTTACCTTGGAACTTAACCCTGATGCTTCGGCTCTAATACTTGATACCTAATACTTAAATTTAGTCCTTGAATTTAAAACCTCACTTGTACCTGTGCCTGTATCAGGTTGGAATCTTTTTGTCCGTCTCCTTTCTTATTACAAAAGGTGTATTGTGCCTGTAACCGGCATCTGGGATAAAACCAGTATTGTACGCCTGCAATATAGTTATTTTGTTTGAAATCTGCAGCTTTGTTCGGGTCGAAATAATCGAACGAAGCGATGAAATCGAAATTCCGGGCGAAGCGTACGCTGCCTGTTGCATAGAAACCTTCACTTTTCACATTCCTGTCTTTTCCGGCAAGATATTCCGTACGCAGATTAAAAGTGGAAGTGGTGACAACCCCTCCTGCACTCCAGCGTCTCTTAGCGTAATTTTCTCCTACTTTGATTCCGGTATATTCAGAGTCAGCTATGGCGTGTCCTGTTCCGCGGATAAACGAACCACCTACGGACAACCATTTCAGCGGATTAACCATCAGATTACCGACCACATCTTTTTGACTGTTTTTGTCTTTGGTATTCAGTCCCTGTCCGTTCATTACAGCTACTTTATATTGTAGGAAGTCACGAAATAATTTCCCGTGAAGCATCATACCTATATCCCGTCCGGAAGTCATTCCGTAACATTTATCGCTGCCGCTTACTCCTGCCAGATAGCAGACAGATTGTGAATAGCAATTGATAAGTTCTACTGTAGTAGGAGACAATTCGTTTTCTATGGTATAAGGAACCTTGAATTCACCGATACGTGCCGTAAGTCCGGGGAGAAACTGATAATCGGTATACACTTCGAGTAACATGCCCCCGTTGTAGAAGTCGTACATAAAATCACAAGTCCACCGTTTGGTGATCTTCCCGTGTGCCATGAAAATGATTCGTTTGATGTCGAATGTGTTATCCGGATTCGCTGCATCGTCATAAGTGTATCCCAGTTGGGCATATCCGGAGAGACTAATCCGTTCTTTCAGTGTGTTGACAACTTGATTTAATGGTGTCTGCTCCTGTGCCAGGAGAGGATTTTGCATACTTGTAATGCATACTACAAAGGTTAAGAGTTGGAGTAGTGTTTTTCGCATGAGTTAGTTGTTATTTGATTTTGATTATAGTTGATACTGTGGGAATAAATGTAGTGTCAATCAGATTCTTTTCAGAGTAGGTTTGGGGTATTCGGTGGTTTTCTTTCAACCAGTGTATAGCCTTGTCTATCGCTTCAGCGGAGGGGCGTTTTGCTTTTTGATAATTGGGGAGGGCGACGAGTCCTGTCAGATTTTCGGGCACACCTATTTCTATCAATACTTGCTCCCATTCTTTCTGCGGGTGCATTTTTATGTAATCTACTCCCAGGTTATATCCTGTGATGAGTAGCTCGATTTCTTCTCTCTTCTCGTTGAGCGCTTTTCGTGAAAAAGCGGTAGCGGTGAAATCGATACCCAACTCTTGCGTACTTACCAATGAACGATGTTTACTGTTCATGGCGATGGATGCGGCAGGGTCGGGTAGGAAAGAGGCATCAATTTGATTGTACTGCAACATTTGCAGACGGAGAGGAAGCTGGCCGATTTCCGGCATGTTTATTTCCGCATGCTTGATTCCGGCTTTGCTTAATAGCTGGTCGGTGGCATATTCGATAACTGTGTTGCGCGACACGGCGATATTCTTTTCCTTGAGCTGTTCCAGTTGGTTGATGTTACTTTCTTTGGAGACAATGAAGCAGAAATAACCATCATTCTTCAGGATGAATCCTAAATCAGTATGATGAATAGCTTGTAATGCTACCGCACTGGGATAGTCAGTAATCATGCCATCCATTTTCCGGGTTTGGAAAGCGGCGTCCCGGTCGTTGGCAGAGTTGAATGAAAGAATGGTCAAATCCAGTCCTAATGAGTCGTAAATGCCTTGCGTTTTGGCTATATGAAAAGGAAGTCCGTCCAGTGTAGGCATCATGCCCAGGGTAAGTGGTTGCAGTTCGGTTAGAGGTAAAAAAGAGCTGTCTCCTTTCTTACTCTGACAAGAGTAAAGGAAGAAAAGGATGAACCAAAAGAATAGTATCGGTCTTTTCATACCTCGTTTTTATAAATAAGAGGAATTCTGTTTTTATAAATAAGGGCAACTCTTTTCACAAAGAACTGCCCTTCTAATAATTAACTATGTGATTTTAACAATTATCTTATTCTTGAATAGCAGCGATACCCGGAAGAACTTTTCCTTCGATTGCTTCGAGCAATGCGCCACCACCAGTTGAAACATAAGATACACCGCTAGCCAAACCAAACTTGTTAACACAAGCTACAGAGTCGCCACCACCAACAAGTGAGAATGCGCCGTTCTTAGTTGCTTCAACGATTGCTTCACCTACTGCACGTGAGCCGTGAGTGAAGTTGTCAAATTCGAATACGCCTGTAGGACCATTCCAAAGAATAGTCTTAGATTCTTTGATAACGTTAGCGAAGATTTCTTCAGTCTTAGGACCGATATCAAGACCTTCCCATCCGTCAGGAATTTCGTCAACAGCACAGAATTTAGTATTTGCATCGTTAGAGAATGCGTCAGCAATCTTAGCGTCAACAGCCAATACCAGGTTTACACCTTTTTCTTTTGCTTTTTTCATCAAATCCAAAGCCAGGTCAAGTTTGTCGTCCTCACAGATAGAGATACCGATTTTGCCGCCCATAGCTTTAGTAAATGTATAAGTCATACCACCAGCGATAATCAGGTTGTCTACCTTGCTCAACAGGTTTTCGATGATTTCGATTTTAGAAGAAACTTTAGAACCGCCCATGATAGCAGTGAACGGACGTTTGATATCGTTCAATACTTTATCAACAGCTTTCACTTCTTTTTCCATCAAGTAACCGAACATCTTGTTGTTTACATCGAAATATTTAGCGATCAATGCTGTAGAAGCGTGTGCACGGTGAGCAGTACCGAATGCGTCGTTTACGTAGCAGTCAGCGTAAGAAGCCAATTTCTTGGTAAATTCTTTCTGGCTTTCTTTTACTGCTTTCTTAGCAGCAGCTTTTTCTTCGTCAGTTGCATCTTCTGCCAAACCTCTTGGTTTACCTTCTTCTTCAGCGTAGAAACGAAGGTTTTCGAGCAACAGCACTTCTCCCGGTTGCAGAGCAGCAGCTTTTACAGCAGCTTCTTCGCCCATGCAGTCGTTAGCGAACTGAACTTCAACGCCCAGCAATTCAGACAGATGCTTGATGATATGTTTCAAAGAGAATTTATCGGCAACGCCTTTCGGACGGCCCAGGTGAGAGCCAATGATGATGCTTCCGCCGTCTGCCAGAATCTTCTTCAAAGTAGGAAGAGCTGCACGCATACGAGTGTCATCTGTAATGTTGAAGTTTTCGTCCAGGGGTACATTGAAGTCCACGCGAACAAATGCCTTTTTACCGGCAAAATTGAATTTGTCAATTGTCTGCATAATACTCTATTTTTATTTAAAAGTGTTTTTAAAATTCTTCTTTTAGAACGACCGCAAAGTTACTATTTATTTCGGTTCCTTGCTATTAAATCGTTATTTATTCTTGGCTTTTGGTTCCTCTTTTGTAACTTTATAGGTGTTACAGAAATATTTGCACATCATTTGCAAACCACAGGTGTCACATTTGGGAGTACGTGCCTGACAAACGTAACGGCCGTGCAGGATGAGCCAGTGATGGGCAATCGGTATGAGCTTTTCCGGAATATTCTTCACCAGTTCTTTTTCCACGCTGAACGGGGTGGTGCAACTGTCCGGCACCAGTCCGATACGGTGGCTGACACGGAACACGTGTGTATCTACCGCCATTGCCGCTTTTTTGAATACAACCGACTGGATCACATTGGCAGTCTTTCTTCCTACACCGGGCAACTTTATCAGATCTTCCAGATTATCCGGCACCTCGCTATTGAAGTCATTCACCAGCATCTTTGCCATACCGACCAGATGTTTGGCTTTGTTGTTGGGATAAGACACGCTTCGTATATATTCGAAAATCACTTCCGGCGTAGTGGCAGCCAGTGCTTCCGGAGTCGGAAAATCTTTATACAAAGGAGGAGTGATGATATTCACCCGTTTGTCCGTACATTGTGCAGAAAGAATAACAGCGATCAGCAACTCATACGGATTGTTGTAATGCAGTTCGGTTTCGGCTACAGGTATGTTGTCCTGAAACCAGGCGATTACTTTCTCATAACGTTCTTTCTTTCTCATCGTAGCTTGTTTTTATGGTAATGAGGCGTCACTTTTAGTCTGAAATAGAGGGCGGAAACTACCGTCAGGCAGGCTCCGAAAAGATAGGCCTTATCAAATGTACTTATTTCTGCGATATATCCTCCCGTCAGCATACCGATACCGATTCCTACATCCCAGGAAGTGAGGTAGGTGGAAGTCGCTGTTCCCCGCTGACTGTTGGGGGCGAGGTTGACAAACAGCGTGTTAAATGCCGGAAACATAATTCCAAACCCGACACCCATTAATAATGCGATGCCAAAAAACAGCAGGGTACAGGCTGTATCATCCCATTGAATCAGATATACACAAGTTGAAAGCAGGAAG
The DNA here is from genome assembly GCF_003435205.1 of Bacteroides sp. AF32-8BH. Taxonomy (NCBI): domain Bacteria; kingdom Pseudomonadati; phylum Bacteroidota; class Bacteroidia; order Bacteroidales; family Bacteroidaceae; genus Bacteroides; species Bacteroides sp. AF32-8BH. The sequence continues at coordinate 75,080 of NZ_QVLZ01000033.1, forward strand.
AAGCTGAAAACAACCAGGTATAATCCGGCAGCTATTACTTGCGTTATTTTTCCGCGATCCACCAGTTTTCCTGAAAAGATACGCGAGATGGCCATACCGACTGCCATAAAGGTGAAGAAGAATCCGGTTTGTGTGTTCAATCCTATTTGGCGGGCGTACATGGCAACATAGTTGGTCGTCATTCCGTAAGGGATGGAAAGCAGCAGCAGACTAAGTCCGGCAGGCAGTCCTTTCATCAGGATAAAGCGGTCGAGCGAGATCGGTTCCCGTTTCACAGGAGGCTTGTAGGGCGTTTTAACCAGACTTGCGCATAGAAAACCTAAAATACAGGAACCGAATGCATAGCAGAATATCGTAGCAAAAGAAACTCCCGCATCATGCAGAAACAGTCCGAACATCGGTCCGATGGACATGGCTGTGTTGTTGGTAAGCCCGTAATAACCTAAGCCTTCCCCTCGCCGGGAAGAGGGCATAATGTCTATTACTACCGTGTTTCCGCCTACTGTGACCATTCCGAAAGAGACGCCGTGAATGATTCGGAATATAATAAATAAGGTAAGGGAACCGGCAATTAAATATCCGCCGAACATCATCATAAAGATGAAGTAAGCAAACAGATAAAGAGGTTTTCGGGCAAACGTGTCGAGCAGATAACCGGAAAATGGACGGATACAGAGAGCTGCCACCGTGTAGCAGGAGAGGACAATGCCGATAGTGGAATTTCCAGCTTGGAAGAATTCGGATAAATAGAACGGCAAAACAGGAATCAGCAACCAGAAACCGAAGTATAGCAGGAAGTTGGCTGCCAAGATGAAACAATAACTGGGAGTAATGAGTCTATCCTTTGCCATAATGAATGATCGTTCAATCGACCGATTCGCATTGATTGGAAACCAACGCCGTTGGCCTGATTGGTCTGTTGATGAATATGCCAATGTCCCGATCACCGTCCGACGGTTTCATTGGGAACATTGGCATACTGGTAAATTTAGCACATTATTAATATGCCGCTTCGAATTCTTTTAGGAAGCGTGTATCGTTTTCAGAGAACATACGGAGGTCTTTCACCTGATATTTCAGGTTTGTGATACGCTCGATACCCATACCGAGGGCATAACCGCTGTATATTTTGCTGTCTATACCATTTGATTCAAGTACGTTCGGGTCTACCATACCGCAACCGAGGATTTCTACCCAGCCGGTGTGTTTACAGAACGGACATCCTTTACCGCCGCAGATATTACAGCTGATATCCATTTCCGCACTTGGTTCGGTAAACGGGAAGTAAGACGGACGCAGACGGATCTTTGTATCAGCACCGAACATTTCTTTGGCGAAGAGCAGCAATACCTGCTTCAAGTCGGTGAATGATACGTTTTTATCTACATACAGCGCTTCTACCTGATGGAAGAAACAGTGTGCGCGATAGCTGATAGCTTCGTTACGATATACACGTCCCGGACAGATGATGCGGATAGGAGGCTGTGAAGTTTCCATCACACGAGTCTGTACAGAAGAAGTATGTGTACGCAATACTACGTCCGGGTGAGCTTCGATAAAGAAAGTATCCTGCATATCGCGTGCCGGATGGTCTTCGGCAAAGTTCAGTGCCGAGAACACGTGCCAGTCATCTTCAATTTCCGGACCTTCGGCAATGCTGAATCCCAGACGGGCAAAGATATCAATGATTTCGTTCTTTACAATGGTGAGCGGGTGGCGTGTACCGAGTTCTACAGGATAAGCCGAACGCGTCAAATCCGGTCCGTCACAATCGTTGTCCTGACTTTCAAACATTTCTTTCAGCGCGTTGATTTTGTCCTGCGCTTTTGTTTTCAGTTCATTCAGTCTCATGCCGACTTCTTTTTTCTGTTCGGCAGCTACATTACGGAAATCTGCCATTAAGTCGTTAATGGCTCCCTTCTTACTTAGGTATTTGATGCGGAGAGCTTCGAGTTCTTCGGCATTGGAGGCGTGTAAGGCTTCCACCTCTTTCAGAAGTTGTTCAATCTTAGCTATCATATTTTTGATGTATTGTTATTCAGTTTCTTAGTAAAAACCGTGCAAAGATATAATTTTATCACGAACCATCGAAATAATTTGTATCTTTGTTGCCGATATGTACCGAAAATCCGGCAACTTATGAAAAAGATTGTTTTCTGTCTTCTGCTTTTAACCTTTTCTTTTCGCCTTGCGGCCCAGATTGACTATTTGGAGCCGGTGAAACCTTTTTCCACTTATACAGGCGAGTTAGGCGAATATTATCGTAGTGTGTTTTCTTTACTTAATACGGGCTTCCAGAAACAGCCTTATGCGCGTTTTGCAGCTATCCCTTCCTTTTCGCCGGAGTATGCAATGTCGGTAGAGAAGAGGAATGGACGTTATACCCTGGTTTCGAACACATTATCGCGTACTTATTGGCAGGCAGAGAAGGGGACGGTGACGGTGGATACTAAATCGGTTGTCATTAGTGCTTCCCTATATCAGTCTTTAGGGGCTATCTTTCGTTTGGTGACAGAGCAGGTACAGGATTTGGACGGTTCTACGGCTGGTTTGGATGGAATTGTTTATTTTTTCTCTTCTACGGATGCTAAAGGTAAAGAGCAGATGGGACGTAAATGGTCGCCGGAAAAGGGAACGTTGATGGAACGTCTCGTGTTGGTTTGTCAGTCGGCTTATATGTTATCCCGAGGGGAAAATATTTCTGAACAGACGTTGGCAGTGGAGGCTGCTGCTTTATTAAAAGCATTGCAACAGCGCACCAAGGAAGAGCCGGATGCTTATAAGCGGCCGATGTATATCGGAATTTATCCGGTGGGTCCCCGTTCAAAGACACTTTCCGGAAGACAGGTGGAGGAACCTGCTCATTTCTCTGCGATGACTCCGGAAGAATATATTGCCAGTGAAATGGTTTATCCGTCAGGGCTTTTGGAGAAGAATGTTTCGGGTTATGCTTTATGTGAGTTTACTATTGATAAAGAAGGGGTTATCCTTCGTCCTCATATTCTACGTTCCACTCATCCGGAATTTGCAGAGGAGGCTCTCCGCATTGTCAAAGGAATGCCGAAATGGTCACCTGCATTGGTGGGAGGAAAGCCGGCGGATAGTAATTACACTCTTTATGTTCCTTTCCGTCCGCAACTCTATCGGAATAAATAAGCAACTTTGCATCTAAAGTCCGATTAATAAAAAAGAAATATTGCATTTATAAGTTGAACTTATACTCTCTCCAATAAATAAAAAAAAGGTTCTTCGTCAAATTTGGTGGTACTTCTTCTATTGTGAATAAATAAT